>MHWM01000001.1:0-4842 GCA_001824135.1 Candidatus Zambryskibacteria bacterium RIFCSPLOWO2_02_FULL_39_14
AAAGAATTTCCAGAAGATATTCCACTTGAGAAAGAAATGATACTCGAAAGTGCTACAACTAATTATCCTAATAAGAATACTCGTCAATTAAGCGTGGCTTACAAGAGCTCCGGTACTATTATGCAAAAGTATCTAGATTATAAAAATTATATGAGTCAAGCTGGTTACAATGTGATAATAGAAGAGAAAGACGAAAATTCATTAGCCAGAACTGTCTTTGGTAGTAAAAAAAACACCAACTTGTCTGTAGTTCTAAGCAGTTTAGAAAGCGGGACTTTAGTTGAGTTATCTTATCTTATTTTTTTAAACTAACCACTCGTTTCTAGTAAAATATTTTTCATTTAAACGTATCTTGTAACATATTTTATTGTGGCATGATAAACTTAAAGTAAATTATGCACGTCGACGAAGAAGAATTTGAAAGTTTCATCATTGATTCTGGTTTAGTTTCCAAAAAAGAGATGGAACTTGCCAGAAGTGAAGCTAATAAAAATAACACAAGTACAGGAAAAATACTTGTAAGTAGGGGCGTTATAACAGAAGATGATTTACGTAAGACACACGCTTATATTCTAGGTATTCCTTTTGTCGATCTTAAGAATCAGAAACTGGATTTTGCCATACTCTCGCTTATACCAGAACCAATAGCAAGAAATCATAATGTAGTCGCTTTTAAAAAGACTGAAGGCAGTCTTGAAGTAGCCATGCTCGATACAGAAGATCTTACAGCTATCGATTTCATTAAAAAGAAGGTCGGGTTAAAGATCTTGCCTCGTTTGACAGATAATGAATCCATGAAATGGGCCCTACTTTCTTATCAGAAAACTCTTAAAGCTGAATTTGGAGATATTATTCAGAAGGAAGCAAATTCTTTAAAAGTTTTAGGTGACAAGAAGGATGATGGCAAGACAGATGAGATTGATCTTAAGAAAATAGCGACAGATATGCCGGTAGTACGCATAGTTGATACGCTTCTAAAACATGCCATCATTCAAGATGCTTCTGATATACATATAGAACCTGAGGAAGATAAAGTTCTGATCCGATATCGTGTGGATGGGATTTTGCGTGATGCTATGGTCTTGCCAAAGAACATCGCTTCTGGCATTACGGCTCGTATAAAAGTACTCTCCAGTCTTAAATTAGATGAGAAACGTGTTCCTCAAGATGGTCGTTTCAAAATTGATATAGGAGGAGAAAAAGTTTCTTTCAGAGTTTCTACTCTTCCAGTGTACTACGGCGAAAAGACGGTCATGCGTCTTCTACGTGAAAGTGTTTCCGGGTTTACTTTAGAGAGTCTTGGTTTCCATGGCCGTGGTCTTGATGATCTGCATAAAGCGCTTAAATTGACTACAGGCATGATTCTTGCAACCGGTCCTACAGGATCCGGTAAGACTACTACTCTCTATACCATGCTTGATATAGTAAACACTCCTAATGTAAACATCTCAACTATTGAAGATCCGGTAGAGTATCAGATGACCCGTGTTAATCAGACTCAAGTACGCTCAGAAATTGGACTTACTTTCGCTTCCGGTTTGCGTACCTTAGTACGTCAAGACCCAGATATCATTATGGTGGGGGAGATTCGTGACAATGAGACGGCGGCACTTGCTATAAACGCTTCTTTGACTGGCCATTTGGTGCTTTCTACTCTCCATACTAATTCTGCTGCTGGAGCTATTCCGCGCCTACTTGATATGAAGGTAGAGCCATTTCTCATGATTTCTACTTTAGACATCGTTATAGCTCAACGTCTAGTCAGAAAGTTATCAGTTTCAAAGACCAAATATTTCTTGAGTAAGGAAGAGCTCGCTTCTCTCGGTAATGTTGTCTCTCTTGATAGAATGCTAGATCTTCTAAAAGAAGAGAAGATTATCAACAATAAAGACGATTTCAATAAAATTCCATTCTGGAAGCCGAATCCGGGAGTGGATTCAGAAGACGGATACTCAAGTCGTATAGGTATACATGAAGTGCTTAAAGTAACTCCGACTATTAAAAATCTTATTATGAAAGGTGCTACTACTAGCGAAATAGAAAAGCAGGCAAAGTTAGATGGGATGATGACTATGATTGAAGATGGTATTTTCAAAGCGGCGCAAGGTCTCACTACCATAGAAGAAGTTCTGCGTGTTGTGTCAGAGTAATATTTTAGATGTCATGACTCTCTACAAATATAAAGCGAAAAACAAGGAGGGTAAAATATACGAACGTGTTTTAGAAAAAGAACAACGCTTTGAAATATACGGTGCCATTCGTGAAGAGGGTGGTAGTGTGGTTTCTATACAGGAAGTAAGACCTTTCTTGTCTATAATCTCTCTAGATAATATATTTGGCGGTATTAAAATATATCAAAAAATAACCTTTGCCAAAAATCTTGGTTTGATGATTAGTGCTGGATTACCCATGACTCGTGCTCTATCTGTTATGGGTAGACAATCTAAAAGCAAATCGTTTAAAAAATTACTCTCTAATATTGAAACGGATATCAGTCATGGTAAAACACTTTCCGAATCGCTAAGTAAACAGCCAAAAGTATTTTCTAACCTCTTTATCTCTATGATCAAAGCAGGGGAGGAGTCAGGTAATGTTTCTGGGTCGTTGGCTATCGTGTCTAATCAGATGGAAAAGTCTTATCTATTGACCAAGAAGGTGCGTAGCGCGCTCATTTATCCAGCAATAATTATTGCAATCATGATTATATTAGCCGTCTTACTGCTTATATTTATGGTACCTACACTAACCGCCACCTTTAAAGGTATAGGGGCGGAACTTCCTCTATCTACTCGTATGCTTATCTATACCAGTGATTTTCTAGTCGAGAATACACTTGTAGTTATAACAGCAGTTATCTTAGTAGTAGTTTTATCTGTCTTGTTTTCGAGAAGCAAGGTTGGTCGAAATATTAAAGATTATTTATTAATATATATTCCAGTTATCGGCAATATGGTTAAAGAGTTTGAATCTGCTCGTACTGCTCGCACTCTCTCCTCACTTCTCTCTGCAGGCGTTGAAATAGTGGTAGCTATCGATGTGACTATTGATGTTTTGCAAAATCATCTCTATAAAGAAGCTCTTAAAAATACTAGAAATACTGTGGAAAAAGGTGGTTCGATGTCTTCAGTTTTTATCAAACATGAAAATCTTTATCCCATCTTTGTGGGTGAGATGATTTCTGTCGGTGAAGAGACTGGTAAAATATCCGATATGCTTATGGGGATAGCAAGTTTCTATGAAGCAGAAGTTGATCAAAAGACTAAGGATCTTTCTACAATAATCGAGCCAATACTTATGATAATTATTGGTATTGGGGTAGGTATTTTTGCCGTATCGATGCTTGCTCCAACTTATTCTCTAGTGGATTATATTTAATAGTATGAATAGAAACAAAGGATTTACCCTTGTAGAAGTTCTTATAGCGGTTATAGTTTTTACTATCTTTTCTGTGGGGGCATATCAAGGATACGCAGCTATTTACACAGCTATTGCTTCTGCTCGACACAAAGCTTTGGCAGCTGATCTAGCTAATGCACGGTTTGAAATCATTAAAAACCTTCCTTATACAAATGTTGGAACAGTCGGTGGTAATCCGAATGGCATTATCGTCGCACAAGAGACTGTTGTGCGCGACAATGTTTCATTTGTTATTACAACCACGATAAATAACATTGACGATCCTTTTGATGGAGTAATCGGTGGAGGAGATCTGATCCCAAATGATTATAAATTGGTTGAGATAAACATAGCTTGCCCGACTTGTAAGTCTTTCGACCCTATTGTTATTACAGGTAGAGTAGCTCCTAAAAATCTTGAAAGTGCTTCCAGAGAAGTTAATAGATATTTAACATGAAAAATACCGGTTTTAGCATTATTGAGTTTATCTTTGCTGTCGTTATAGCATCTATCATCGGTTTTGTTATCACTACTTTTGCCAAAGATATTTTAAGCCTCAATTCTTCGGCACAATCTAGCATGACTGCTATGCTTGAAGGTAGAAAAATATTAAGTGTCATGGTTACCGAATTACGTTCTACTATTCCTTCAGCACTCGGTTCTTACCCCATAGAATCTGTCGCTACTAGTACTGTAGTGTTTTTTGCCGATGTTAATTCTGATGATGTGGCTGATCGCGTACGTTATTTTCTCGACCCAGTAACACTTTCTGTAAAAAGAGGCGTTATCTTAGCATCAGGCAGTCCGCCCGCTTATACTGAGCAAGAATCATTCTCTACTCTTATTACAGATATATCAAATGGCGCATCTACACCATTATTTGATTATTATGATGGGAATTATACAGGGTCTTCTCTTCCATTGTCTATGCCGGTTAATATTTTAGATGTCCGGTTGGTGAAGATTACTATCAAGATCGAACGTGATCCTAATCGCGCGCCGGAACTAACGACACTCACATCACAAGCGGCTCTTAGAAATCTCAAAGATAATATATGATAAATAAATCGAGCTACAATGACGGATATCTTCTGATACAAGTTCTAGTATTTGGAGCAGTCGCAGTTATTATTATTAGTGGTCTTGTTGCTTTTGCGGCTGCTAATATTAAGTTAGGTAGACGTATCGTCTTATCTGAACAGGCATTTCAGATGGCTGAAGCTGGGCTTGAGTATTATAGATGGCATTTAGCCCATGATCCGTCAGATTACACAGATGGTACTGGTCAGCCCGGTCCATATGTCAAAAATTTTTATGATAAAGATGGTATTCTATTAGGGACTTTTTCTTTAGACATCATACCACCCCCTTTAGGTTCGACTTTGGTGACGTTACAGTCAACGGGTATATCTGCTCAAGATACCAGTGTGCAGAGAACCATTATTT
>MHWM01000001.1:4861-9746 GCA_001824135.1 Candidatus Zambryskibacteria bacterium RIFCSPLOWO2_02_FULL_39_14
ATTTGCAAACTTTGCCGCCGTAGCCAATGCCGTCATGCGTTTTGGTAGTGGCACAGAAGTATTTGGTCCAATTCATTCCAATAATGGTATCCGTTTTGATGGTATAGCCCACAACTTAGTCACAAGTCTTCTATCAAATTACAATGACCCAATACATTCAGGTGCCAATGAATTTGCTGTACACACTCACGTTAACCCCCCTCCCGGCACAGGTCTTAATAACAGTTTTCGCCCTCTCGAGGCTCCACCAACTAGTCCTGTAATGTCGAGAACAGATGTATTTATAGCCGGAAGATCCTTCCCGGCACCAGAGGTTGAATTTGACACCATTATGAATGATCTAATTCAGATGAAAGCTGACGCAGAGTCTGGTGGGCTATATTTTGCTTCCTCTACTGTTAGCGGATACCAAATTACATTAAAAACTGATGATACTTTCGACCTTTTTAGAGTGAACAATCTCAGAGCTGTGCCTAGTGGTTGTACTTCTGGTACGAGCGGGTGGGGCTCATGGACCGCTAGCTCTACGACCTTAACATTACTTGGCAATTATCCTTTTCCTGCAAATGGCCTAATTTTTCTTGACGATAATGTATGGGTTGAAGGAACAATCGATGGGGCGCGTTTGACTATTGTGGCGGCACGCATACCAGATGACGACGTCAATCAAAGAAGATCAATGACATTCAATAATAATATTCTATACACTAACTATGATGGCACTGATGTGATTGCTCTCATTGGTCAAAATAATGTTAACGCAGGACTCTATAGCGAGGATAATCTTAGAATTGATGCTGCGTTGGTTGCACAGAACGGACGAGTGGGAAGGTTTAGCTATGGTGATACAGATTGTGCTCCGTATGATAGGCGAACCACTTTAACTCTTTATGGCACTATTGTGACTGCTCTGCAATATGGTTTTGCCTACGGTGATCCTGTCACCAACGGGTATTCTTTTCGAAACCTTATCTATGACTCATTCCTCCTATATAATCCTCCTCCTTTTTTCCCAGAAACAGAGGATTTTCACGAGGTAATATATTGGAAAGAGATATAGATAAGATCTTGGTTTTTCTGTTATAATAATCTTGATGTCAAAGTCTATTCTGGTAGCGAATTGGAAGAATCATCCAAGTTCTCTTAATGAAGCCAAGTCTCTTTTAAACAGACTATCTAGACAAAGTAAGCTCTATAAGAAGCTCTCTTTCTTTATTGCACCACCTCTATCTTATTTTGAATCAGTGTCCAGTCGTTCAAAGAATTTTGTCCATCTAGCTTCTCAAGATATATTCTCTTCTATACGCACAGCTTCTCATACAGGCGAGGTTACGCCAGATATATTGAAAAGTTTCGGTGTTAGACTTTCTATAATTGGTCATAGTGAACGTAGAGCTATGGGTGAGACCTCGGCTGATGTCTCAGAGAAGGTAAAGACCGCTCTCCAGTCTGGTATCATACCTCTTGTCTGTGTCGGTGAAATATCTAAAGATCAAGATGGTGAACATTTTGAGTTTTTACGCGAAGAACTAGAACTATCATTGGCTGGACTAAAGCGCAAGAATGATATATCGCGTCTGGTTATAGCATACGAACCAGTGTGGGCTATAGGTAAACATGCCGAAGATGCTGTAGAACCTACTGATCTCTCTCAATCAGTTATGTTTATTAAAAAGATTCTTACTGATATGTTCGGTCGCAATATGGCCGAACGTATTCCCATTTTATACGGTGGTTCTGTTGAACCAGGTAATGCCAACAATCTTTTACATGAGACTGGTATCAAAGGATTTTTGGTGGGTCATGCCTCTCTTGATGCTAAAAGTCTGGGAGTTATAGCCAATTCACTCATTTCAAAATGAAATCAATAAAAGAAATTGGAGATGTAAAAGGTAAACGCGTCTTAGTTCGCCTAGATTGGAGTGTGCCTACGCAAGATGGTAAGGTTGTGAGTGATTATCAAATTAAAAAGTCATTTCCAACTATAGAATATCTGCAAAAAGCCGGAGCTAAGATTATTCTCTTAAGTCATGCAGAGAAAGATGAAGATTCTCTTCTGCCTATATTTAAATATGTTAAAAACTTTCTTCCTTTAACTTTTATCGAGCCAAGTGATCTTGTGCTTCTTGAAAATTTACGTCGCGATAAAAGAGAAAAGGAAAATTCAGAAGAATTTTCTAGAAAACTTGCTGATCTGGGAGATGTATTTATTAACGAAGCTTTCCCAGTTTCTCATAGGAAACATGCTTCTGTAGTCGGCATACCAAAATTTCTTCCTAGTTTTGCCGGATTTCAGTTTCTGGAAGAGGTTAAAAATCTATCAACCGCCTTTCATCCAGAACACCCATTCTTTTTTATCTTAGGCGGAGCGAAGCCTGAGACTAAATTGCCTTTAATTGAAAAATTTATGGGTATTGCTGATTATATATTTATAGGTGGGACGCTAGCCAAATCAGCTAAAGAAATGGATCTGACCGGAGATTCAAAAATAATTTTTCCTGTTGGTGATATTGCCGCACCTGATATCAATAAAGATACACTCAATCTTTTTGAAGAGAAAATATCTCAATCAAAATTTATAATATGGAACGGCCCTTTGGGAGATTATGAAAAAGGATTTAAAGGTGGCACTCTTAGTTTAGCAAAGATACTGGCAGATAGTGGTAAGCGAGTTATTGTAGGTGGAGGCGATACTCTAACTATTATAGAAGAATTAGATATTCTCGATAAATTCTCTTTTGTTTCTACTGGAGGTGGAGCTATGCTTGATTTTCTAGCTAAAGGTACTCTGCCTGGCATTGAAGCGCTGAATACTGAATAAAAAATGCTGAATAAAAATATCGAATAAAGATAATTATGAAAAATTACCACATACGTTATAATCTAGCTATAGCAATTCGATAACGTATGGGTAAATTAGAAGAAAAAGGCAGGAAGAAAAGCAAAAAGAAAAATTTACAGAGGATCATTTTGGCGACCGTTGGTGGCGTGGGAATCTTAGCCGTTGGTCTGCTTGCTCCGAATGTGATAGGCGCGATGAGTAGGCTCGGCTTGTTGCCAAACAGAAGACAAAAAGAGTACGTGAGTTCTTCTGCCAGTAAAATGGTGAAGAAGGGTCTGTTGAAATACAATGGTAAATTTTATGAACTTACCCCACTCGGCCGAGAGCGCATGCGTAGATGGGCGTTTGCTGATTTCAAGCTTAATAAACCCAAAAGATGGGATGAAAAATGGAGAGTGATTATCTTCGACATACCGGAAAAGAAAAAGAGCACGCGTGAATATGTCAGAACGCTGTTCGTTCAAGCGGGCTTGAGGAAGTTACAGGACAGCGTCTGGGTATACCCTTACGACTGCGAAGATGTTTTGGCGCTTCTAAAAACTGATCTCGGTATAGGGAAGAATCTTCTGTATTTGATTGTTGAAGAAATGGAAAGCGACAAATATCTGCGAGAGGAATTTGGTTTAATCTAACTTATCTAACTCAACTTTTTAATTTAACCAAAATTCTCAACTACGTTATCATCTTGCTATAGCAAGATGATAACGTATGAGATTGGGACAAGATAATTTGAGTAAAAACCCCTATTTTCGACGTCAGTGTATTTCGCGTGGGGTTTTCGCTCACAGTCTGGATTCCGTTTATCTTTTGAAAAGATTGTTAATAAGGTTTTTTACTCCACCCAATTTGTCTTTAGAAGCTGGTTTATTGTAATTGCTTTCAAGATCACCAAGAAGGGAAGAAAAATCCTTATCATTAAGTGTTTTTTTCTTGCCTTTGGAGTCCCTTTTGTCGATATACTTCTTGAATATTTCGCATAATTTGTCTGCATCTATGTTTCTCTTATCCAGCTTTTCTTCGAATTTGCCCAATCTCTTAAAAAGATTTATCTTGGCTTTCTCATTGAGATTGGAAGAGTTGATTCTTTCTTTAATGCGGGCAATCAGATCGTCAAGAGAACAAGAATCTTCTGAAGGATCCAGTGGAGTTATCGTTGGCTCACTGACTTTAGGTGCGACTGCTTCTGTGGTACTTATCTCGACAGTGTATTCGTGTTTTTCTCCGGTTACGATATTGTCTTGAGTTGTAGTTGTTTCATCAAATTCATCACTCGTAACAGAGCTTAATATGTGATATTCGCCATTGCCGGAGCCGGTAAGTTCAATTTTGTAATCTCCGGCCAAAGCATTTTCTATAAGAACGATTTTTACACCATTTGGGTCAATCTCCCCCATATAGACAGCGCCGGGAATTTCATTCGAATCTTTTGTAATAACATATCCTTGCGGATCGGTAATCGAGACTTGAACAGGGGAGGCAAACCAAAAGGAGACAATGTTGTCAGGTTCAGCGGGAGGAACGTAAGCTATGGCGGGCTGTTCAAGTGATAACGCTTCGAAAACATCAGGAATTGAAATAGTCGGCAGGTTTCCGTGGTTGGATTCTATCTCTTTCGTCATCAGGAAAGTGTCCCAATCTAAATCAGCATGAACTTTGGGCGCAAACCAGGCAAAGAATTTCTGGAAAATATTCGGATTCAAGGAAAGTTGGGGCTCTATATCGAATTGATGGAGAAGCGCAGATGAAAGCATCACCCTGTTGTCCCCTTCAGTGCTGTTGGGAACTGGGGTGATGGGCTCCGGCTTGCCATCGGCCCAGAGCTTCGTTTCAGATGATTCTCTATCCACAAAGGGAATATATTCCACAGTCGGTTCAGATTTCCCGGCGATAGTAACAATGCCACCCAAATCTACTTCCGAGAGAGTATAAGCCGAGTCTCTCAAATTCTCTAAGAATGGATTATTGGTATCAGCTAAGGTCCAGTAATTCTTTATATTACCGGCAGAATCCTCTAGAAAATCATAGATAGGTAAAAGTTCCCTG
>MHWM01000002.1:0-3409 GCA_001824135.1 Candidatus Zambryskibacteria bacterium RIFCSPLOWO2_02_FULL_39_14
TATAACAATTTAGAACATTGCGGGTTAAACGGTTTGACTCCCAATGAAGCCCTTAGGTTACTATGAGTGCAAAATGTCCTTGCCTAAAACACCGACTATTGAGAAGAATCAATATGAAAAAATTTCTTTTACTATTTATCGATAAATCTTTTTCCTTTTCGCCAAAAAAGCCCTTTCAAATCCTAGCCGAGCGGTGGCGGTTTTCGGCGAGGAGAATGTCGCCTTCGCGAACCTATCGGCGGACTGCGTCACGCCGTAGGTCCGCTTCGGCGGACCGAAGGCGGAAGGGGTGGGATTTTTGCTCATCCAAAATTTTGCGCGCCTGCGGCGCAAGCAAAATTTCTCCTTCGCAACCCGGGTTTTCAAAAACATAAACTGCTTTATATTTTTGAAATACCCTTCAAATCCCTTTCATCATATCACAAAAAAACCACTCTAAAAAGAGCGGTTTTTTTGTGATTGCGGAAGGGGTGGGATTTGAACCCACGGGCCGCTTTTATACGGCCACAGATTAGCAATCTGTTGCTTTGGACCGCTCAGCCACCCTTCCTTAATCTGGAATTGATTCAGGATGTGTCATCCTGAGCGCAGTGAAGGATCCCATAGATTCCTCGCTTCGCTCGGAATGACAAAAATTAATTTGTGGTGCGCCCAGTAGGGATTGAACCTACGACCGTTCGCTTAAGAGGCGACTGCTCTACCAGCTGAGCTATGGGCGCGTGAAAAATTTTGAAAAAATGCGGTGTATTCTTGAAATAGCTCGAACGGAATTCGCTCCTCGCCGCGCTGTGCGCGGCTCGGAATGGGCGGGCGGGCAAAATGAAAGGCGAAGCCGAGAGCATCAACAATTTCAAGTTTTTAATTGAGTTAAGTATAACTCAATTCAGTGAATTTTTCAATTTGAAATTTGTTGAAATTTATTGAAAAATTAGCTGGCTTTGGCGGCAAATTCTCGCAAAAAAATTTGGCGAGGATTGCTCCTCGCCAATGGTGCGATGTTAATCGCGGATTCGTCTGGCACCGAGCCAAGGATCGTTCTCCTGCATAGGATGGTCGAACCAGAGACGGGCACTAGCCACATCGCACATATGGGCGGCGCAAGCGAGCGGGCCCATGATGCGACGACGATTTGAGTAGTCGTTCAGTTCGCCCTCGGCATACTTCATGCCGTTCTCCTGTTCAGGAGTGAATACGACACCGTACTCTGTGAGCTTCGCCATTCGGAAACGCTGATGGTCTTCCTTGTTTTGCATAGTGGCCTTGTGGTGAAGCTGACCATCATCGCGAAGCTCATACTTCCATGGCTTCTCGACATCGTGCAAATAAACCACGAGAAGCAAATCCGAAAGGGAGAACGGTAGAGGACGAATAGAGCTTAACCGCTCGTAAAGAACGACTGCAATGTTCATGATTTCCTGAACATGATCGAAGTAGCCACCCGGCCAGTTCTGATGATTGTTGGTTGAACCTTGAACCGTCTGGAAGAGCTTTCTGTTGTCTGCCAGAATCCGAAAACAAGCAGAGCGGTTTGGCTCATCAATCATGTCGAGCATCTGCTCAATTGTGTGATAGTTCGGTTTCATGATGCCTCCTTGTTTATGACAATGAACATAGCGTTATTTTATCAAAAATTCTTAAATAGTCAAACGAAAACAGAAACCCTTTCGAGTTCCTGTTTTCAAAAAAAATTAAGATGAAAAAATTTCTTTTGCCCTTCCAAAATATGGTTCAAGCTGATTTGTTTTCAGGTTCTTTGGCAGTTTGGAATGCTCTCGATTTCAGAATTCATTTTACCCGCCCGCCCATTCCGAGCCGCGCACAGCGCGGCGAGGAGCGAATTCCGTTCGAGCTATTTCAAGAATACACCGCCAATTGGAATTTTGCAAGCGAGAAAGCTCAACCTCGCGGCGCGTTCCGCGCCGCTCGGCTAGGATTTGAAAGGGCTTTTTTGGCGAAAAGGAAAAGGATTTAACAATGAAGGGCAAAAGAAATTTTTTCATCAATTTTTTAACTACAAAACCATGAAATACATAATTTATGCTAGGAAGTCCACAGAGAGTGAAGAACGGCAGGTCTTAAGTATTGAATCCCAGATTTCAGAGTTGCGAGAATTTGCCGCCAAAGAAAAACTTGAAATTGTTGCCTCGCTTTGCGAGGCCCAAACTGCCAAAGAACCTGGGCGAATGAAATTCGCAGAAATGTTGTCATTCCTTGAATCAGGAAAAGCAGACGGGATACTTTCTTGGAATCCGGATCGTCTCGCCCGAAATTCCATAGACGGAGGTCAAATTATTTATCTGCTGGACACAGGAAAGATTAAGGATTTGAAATTTCCAACCCACTGGTTTGAAAATACTCCACAAGGAAAATTCATGTTGAACATTGCCTTTGGGCAAAGCAAATACTATGTTGATAATCTTTCCGAAAATATCAAGCGTGGACATAGAGCAAAATTGAGAAAAGGAATATGGCCTAGCTTTGCCCCGCTTGGATATGTAAATAATCACAAAACGAGAGATGTTGATATTGATATTGAAAAAGCTCCACTAGTCCGTAAAGGTTTTGAATTGTATGCCACCGGAAAATATACTCTCAAACAAATTGCTAAAGCTCTCAAAGATTTAGGACTGCGGAGCTACAAAGGCAATGTTCTTGCAGTTTCCTGTGTCCAGCGAATATTGAAAAGCACTTTTTACTATGGAATTTTTGAGTTCAATGGCGAGACGTATCAAGGTTCGCACGAGCCGTTAATCACAAAGAAACTTTTTGATATTTGCCAAGAAGTTATGAAAGATCGCGGACATATTATGACCAGAAAATCAGAAAACTTTTTTCCATTTCGCGGATTACTAATATGCGGAGAATGTAAATGTGCCATTACCGCCGAAACACAAAAGGGACATAACTATTATCGTTGTACCAAGAAGCGCGAAATGTGTTCGCAAAAATATGTCCGCGAAGAATTACTAACGGAACAGGTGAAAAGTTTTTTGCAAAAAGTTTCTTTGCCGAGCCAAGACACGGAAAAAGTTTTGCGCGAGCTAGACAAGGACGAGCAGAAAGCAAGAGAGGATAGTAAGGTATTTGTGGAAAATCTCAAAAGTGAGTTAGTAGACATTGAAGCAAGATTAGACAAATTGCTTTCTGCATATCTCGACGAAATAATCACATCGGAAGAATATGCCGCGCAAAAACAAAAAATGCTCGACCAGAGAGTAGAGTTGAAAGAGAAAATACATGAAATCGAAGACAAAGATGTGTCTTGGCTCGAACCGGCTCGTACGTGGGTTAAATCCTTAAACCAAGCGGATAAACTGCTTTCTTCTGGGGATAAGTCGGAAATGACAACATTTCTAAAACAAATCGGCTCGAACCATATTTTGATTGATAAATCCTTTTCCTTTTCGCC
>MHWM01000002.1:3428-5452 GCA_001824135.1 Candidatus Zambryskibacteria bacterium RIFCSPLOWO2_02_FULL_39_14
TTGAGCTTTCTCGCTTGCAAAATTCCAATTGGCGGAGGGTAGTGGACGATGTTAGAACCTATTGGCAGAACCCGTCCAACTGGTTTTTTATCCCGAAATTATCATTGGAATCAGTAGAGTTAGTATAGCTTTTACGAGATTGCCCGTACAGACCACACAACAACGTGTGGCGACGTTTCGTCAGCTACATTGGGATTGATTGTCATACCGCCTCCGTTGCTCAATGGTATGCAAATTGTGGCGAGACAAGTGATACAGTATTAAACGGAGTTTAATCGCATTATAGAGCGTGTACTCAAATGGTGTTACCCCGTTTTCTTTGAGCTGTTTGCGGCTCAATTTTCATTTTCGGGTAGGTACAGTTTTGGATTCGCCTTGCGAAAATTGCTGGGGGATACCCTATGCCACATAACTAAATCTTGTCGAAGTCCAAAGCGTTACGATTTGAAATGTTCTATTAGTCCGAAAATGAACTGGGTGTACTCCGCAAACACTTGAAGATTTGCATAGACAACTTTTGCGTCAAACTGTCTGCCAGTCGGATGACCAGCGTCGTTTCTGTTGAGCCGAACGAAGTTGAAAACTCCATCAAGATATGTTTCCCAATCAGCTTGAAACTCTTTCGGTAGAGATTTCCAATCGCTCACAAACTCTTTCTTGAACTCTTTGTATTGGGTGGATATGAACCTGCCCTCAATCCTCTTTTGGAAACTTGCCTTACGAGTGGCATCAGCCATCCAGCCCGCATACGCCTCGATAAGCAGGAGCATCAAGTTCTCGGATGCCACACCAATGGTGAGCGTAGCAGACAGAAGATGGCGGCGATTGTATGCGGCTACCGATTCTCCAATGTAGGTAAATGTTACGTCATCAATTGTTGGAACTTTTACTTTGAGTGCCTTCAAGTATCCTTCGGGGTCGTATGGCAACCAATCTTCTTGCAGAATCGCCTCTTTGCCATATTCGGTGATTGTGTACCACGGATAACTGCTCATATCTCCAAGACCACCAGCTTGTCCTTCGTAAATAAAACCGCCATTCTCTAATTCTTGGATTATTTCACGTGCCGTAGCATCAATTTTATGATGTTGCCACTGGGCTTCACCTTGTGCCATAGGGAATAAACCATAAATCTGACTCAACTGAAATTGTTGAGTTTGATTCGGATTAGTTTGAATCCAAACAACTTGTTGCTTGAGATGCTCGAAGATTTTATTTCGTATTTCTTCTCTCGTCATAGCGTAGTGTATTTACACTTGTCTTGTGCCACGGCAATATGGGAAGCGTGAACAACCATAAAATCTGCCGAACTTACCCCTCCGCAATATCATCTTTGAATTGCAACGAGGGCAGGTTAAGTTTGTTAATTCGGGGGCTGGTTTTGGAATGGATGTTACTGTTCGGTGTGTTCCGATGCCCTTGCAATCCTTACAGAATCTTCCGTAACCCCTAATCAGCGAGGAGTCCTTGAAATCTTTGAGTGGTTTAACTTCTTTGCACTTGGGGCACTCCTTCATCTCGCCATTCTGCAAACCCTCAATCGTTTCGTGAATGTTTGCGAGAAGCGAGTTTGCGTTTTCGGGATTTTTGAGAAGCCGCCCGATTCGTTCGTCAATCGTTGAGACGGGATTATCGCCGACATTAAACTTGTTGATACGTAAGAACTTATAGCCGTAGCTTTCCAACACTTTCTGGCGGTACACGTGCGCATCGGTGTAGTAATCTTCATAATTGAACTCATTGATTTCATCAACGTCCTTGAAATGCTCTCTGAAGCCGTCATACTCGATGATAATTTTATGCTCTCGATGTCGTTCATCAGTGTAAATCAATAGAAAATCTACCTTGTATTCTGGGTGAGTATAGGTGCGGTCTAATTGCTTGAGGTATTTACCAATGTCAAACTGCGGGATGAACTCAATACTATCTTTGTGTTGTTTCCAAAACTTGGTTTGGTAGAACCAGTTTATTACTTCTGGCTCCATTTTTGATTTCTCATCAACCTCCGCAACACTCCTTTCTTT
>MHWM01000002.1:5461-6812 GCA_001824135.1 Candidatus Zambryskibacteria bacterium RIFCSPLOWO2_02_FULL_39_14
ACCGAACCAGTAAAATCTTCGAGTGGTTTGCTCAACACAAAATGTACGCATTCTTTGGCACGACTGAAGCCAACGTTCAAACGCTGCGCTTTAATTTGTCCATCTTCTTCAATATCAACGTTGCTCAAGTCCTTGATAAATACGCCCCAGAGTTTATCGCTGTAAGGAGAGGCGACCATTGAATAAAAAATTATGTCTCGTTCCTCACCCTGGCAGGTGTCGAACGTCATTATCTTGAGCTGCAATTTTTCAAGGTAATAGTCCCGCTCTGGCAGCTTGTTTATCATCTCTACCAAGAGCTTCTGCTGGTTTGTATGTGGAGTGATGATGCCTACACTATCGCTTCTGTCGTTCTCTTTGAGACGTTTCAATTCTGATATGATAAACTCAACCTCTTTGACGTTTGTGTTCGGATACAGCTCATCTTTTTCACCAGCTTCAACGAACGAGAACTTGATGACATCATCAATAGCTTTCCCTCTGATTTTCATTACCTGCAATCCATCCTGATAAAAATACTTGTTGGAGTACGAGATAATTTCCTTGTAACCCCTGAAGTGCTTTAGTAGTTGGGTTGTGTAATTGCTGATAAACTCGAAGAACTCAAGGATGGAGGTTTTGATATTGAACTTTTTGAGGCGCACTAACTTTGTTGCGTCTGTTGAAACATTCGTTCTGAAAGAGGTATCCAAACCATTAAGATACTCTCGGTTAGTGTCTGAACGTGCTTGTGCAGCTTTCACATTGCTAAATTGTTTCTTGTCTCCAAGAATCAATACTTTCTTTGCCCGTAGCAAAGCTGGAAACGCTTGAGCGATGCTTACCTGTGATGCCTCGTCAATAATAACGAGGTCAAACAATTCTTGTTCAAGCGGAATGTACTCTGCGTAGTCCCGTATCCCTGAAAGAATACAAGGGAATGCCTCTTTGAGTTTACTGAACTCATCTTTTGGGAATCTCTGTTTATTTCTAATGATATTGCGCAGTGTTTCAGCATCGCTTCGATTGTGTTCGTAGAAATCAATGAGTCGTCCGTCAAGTAAGTAGGTTACTTGAGTCGTAACTAAATCTTCAATCTGTTTCATTCGGTTTGCATAATTCAATTCTGGGATACCACCGAAATCACTATTCATTTTCTGCTTGAGATTCAAGTACCTCACCTGCTTATCAAACTCTAATTCTGGGGTAGCGAGTACCTTGTTATTAAAAATACTTTCAAACTTCGCTGGATTGATGCCAGTTTTTTCTGCTGTTTTAGGATACTTCTCCGCAATCTCTTTCAAGTAGCGAAGGTAATCGTTGAGTGCAATTACTTCTTGAACTGATTGAGCAAAATCTTCATTTGTAAGAA
>MHWM01000002.1:6837-15140 GCA_001824135.1 Candidatus Zambryskibacteria bacterium RIFCSPLOWO2_02_FULL_39_14
AGGTGTAGATTTCGTGCACACTTCGAAGTCCTCGAAGCTCCTCGTGAGGTTTGGTGATATTGCTGTGAACAAAACTCTGCTTGAACCGAACATCTAATGCTTCGGCGGATTTTTTTGTGAACAAATAGCCGAGTAGCCAGAGTTTTAATTTTGAATACTCCTCAATGAGGCGGTTGAGGGTGTGCAAATCTTTTGAGCTAAAATGACCGAACTTACTTACCGAAGCCAACTTGTCAGAATACGAGGTCTTGATTCTCTCAATGCTTTCCAGGGTGAGTGTCAAAAATTGCAGAAGATTATTAAAATTACTGAACGTCCGTATTGTGCTTGGGCTAATTTCAATCAACTCGAATATCCTTACTGTCTTATCGGAATCAAGGACATTTTTAATTTGAAGCAAAGAGTTTCTTATATCGCCAATCTCAATAGCCGATTCATCCTGTGCCGTTAGTTCATCAATATCAAAAACTACATCTTTGTCTCTGAAGTAAAGTTCCAAATCAAAAAACTCGTGTATCTCTCGAATACTGATTTCATCGTATGCGAGAATCTCCGCTTCGAGGTCTTCCTTGAGCGAGTTCTGCGATTTCGTGATGGTGTCTGCCACGTTCTCATAATCGTTTCGTACCGCACGGAAGTGAGTTTTGATACCCTCAATAGAACTTCGGGCAAGAATTGAGCCGTAGGTGTTGCCTGTTTTGCCGAGGCGAAGAATGGGGTTTTGGAAGTTCTTATCATAACGGACTTTGTTCATCGTTTGGGTAATTTTGTCCTCCACAACATCCAATGCCTCTTTTTTATCCGAAAGCACCAAAGTGGACTGATTCTTCAAAATTGCATCAAAAACAATCGCAGTAATGGTATGACTCTTGCCAGTTCCTGGCGGCCCCTCAACGATGATGTACTTACAATTGTCTTTATGAACTGCTGATAGGATTTGCCGTTGTTCACTGTTAAGTGGGATAGGACTTGAATACACCAGTTTGTCTGTTGTGCCAGCACTATCCCATTCGCTTTCTATTTCTGGATTGAAGGGTTGAGGGTTTTTGTGAATGAAGTCGCCAATAAGAGTGTTGAATATCTCCGCAAGAACACCACCCTCCTGGCTCAACTGTTGCAAGATTTCTTCGTAATCATTAACGAGTGCTTCGTCCGACTTATCGAACAAGCAGACGTAGCAACTGTTGGAGATACGAACAGAGGCACCTTTGGCAGTTACCACTTCCCCACTCGTGAAATCTACCTTGCCGTCAAGCTCAAAGAAGTGAGAAATCTCGTTGAGCACTCCATTGATGAGTTGAATAAAATCACTCTGATGCTGGGAAAGGTAAATAATACGCTCCGATATGCTCTGCAAATTGCCCTTCGTTCCCTTCAGGTTGTTGTACTCTTGTACTATGTACTCCAATGCCTTTTTGTTGATGTACACCTGGGAATCAAACTCGATGTTAAGCGTGTCCTCCTGTCTTTGCACAACGAAGGGAACGTAAAAAATTGGATATTTTGTGTTATTAAACGAAACATCCCCGAAGTATAGATAAAAATCCTGCTTATCCAAGATGCTTTTGTTGCGTTCCATTTCAAACATTTCCAGGAACAAATCAGCCACTTGGAGATTTTCAAAGAATGAGAGGAGGTTCCCTTTCACGTCTTGAAGCGTGAAAACGGATTTCAGCTCTTTTGTGAGATTGACTTTCTCCTTTGCGATTAACAGATTCAACACTTCTGAAATCTTGTTTTCAAGCAACCGCAAGAGAACGGCGGTTAATTCCTCCTTAATAAGATAAATGTTGTCCTCATCGCCGAGATTGAGATTTTGCAGTGGCTTTTCAATGCTTTCTACAAATGGCTTTACCAGCTCAAGTTGAATAATCTTGGCTGCTGCCTCAACGGATGTAGTGAGAGCGACATCATACTCTTTTGCATAGAGCGTCCCCGATTTTTCAATTCCCTCTGCGATTTTCTCGGTAATATCGCCGACTTGCCCCCCCGTAATTTTGCCGACTTGTAACTTCACGAGGTCGAGCAGGTTCTTGGGAAGATTTGTCTTATAGACATCTCTCTCGACTTTATTCAAAACGTCCGTATCAAACCCTTTGCTGATTAGTTTCAATACGAGCTTATTAAACGAAGCGTATTTTTGCAGATTCAAACCAATGAGGAGATTGTCGTTGTTACGAAACTTGATGCTGCGGCGTGGCAATCTGTGCTTATGGAAATCCGACTCAAGAAAATCCATAAAATACTTCGCAACCTCTTTGAAAAATAGGAGGTTGTCGGCAGAACCCTTTTCATTATTTGATTTCGTCGCTGTTTTCATTTTCATTGTCATTAAACCTCGTTTGGAATCACTTGCTATGTTTATGACGATTCCTTCCCCCTTCGAGGAACTTCTTAACATCCTCATCAGTGAATCGCCACTTTCCCTGCTTCGAGCCGTCCAGCTTGCCTTGCTTCAAATAGCGGAAGATTTGACGTTCCGAACACTTGAGAACTTTGGCGACCTCTTGAATAGTGTAGATTTTCATAAAGTAAAAATTGCTTCAATTATGGCTTTATTATATTATGACAAGAGAAAGAGGTCAACTTTTGTCAGACCTCAAAATGACTATGAAAATGAAAGAGAAAAAGACAAATAAGTTTGATACGCCACAGAATCGTCGCAAGGCAGAGCAGGCACTAAAATTATTACTGGTAAAACCAGGTTTTCAAAACGCTGTCGAAGAATTGAGAGTAAAGTGGGGTATCAACAAAGACAATCCAAATCGAGAACAAAATCTCAAAAAGCTCACTACTGGCGAGTTCGTCTATAAGGACACGCCAGGAGGTAGAGATAGAGACCCAGATTGGCATATTGTGTCTCAACCCAATTCGCCTCTATATCAAGATATGTTTAAGCTCTTGGAGCGTTTTCGTATTGATAGGTATTTGATGCCCGCAGTTTTCAAACTCGCCAAACACGGAGACGTTGGGGACGTTGACTGGCTCTATGCGGAGACGATGCCACTCGTAACTTTCAAAAAACCAGAAAAGGATTGGGATACACAGCCCAGAATTGTCATCGAACTCCGCACAAATAGCACGTTTCAAGATGTGAAAAAGATTTGGAGAAACGTTGAGCAGTATAGAAAGATGTTCAAATTGAAAACTCCAAAGTTCAAACTGTGGAAGAACTTTGACCGAGACAGTAAGATTTATTTGCTACACACACAAGGAAAAAACATCGGCGAGATTTACAGAACTTTATTACAAGAAGACAAAACTGATTTGGATTTCGGCAACATCAAGAAAATTGTCTCCACTTATAGGAAGAAGTTGGGACTACCTAAAGGCGGCAAGTTGATTACCTCGCCTATCGAGAGAAAGCGAGAGTTACGTTAGACAAGCTCGTCGAACGTTACGACCACAATTAAAAAGTTCTATAAGCTGTATCCATAAGATACAGTTTTTCATTTTGCAAAACACTATGACAATGAACCAAAACAACAAAGATTTCCGCACCGCAGACCTCGCTTTGACTGCGGCTCTTTGTGTTTCTGGGTTCGTTGTCGAGGAGGTGGACAAAGTTAGCCCTCAAAGGTCGGTGTTCGTTTTTCAAAACGGCGAGAAGCTGCTCGAAGCGATAAATCAATACTGGCGGCAGGAAATGAGGGTCGAGCCGCAGGATTACTTCAACCAGCTCAAAATCATTAAGGCAAGGATATACGAGCGATGATTAGCGATGCTGCGTTAAAAGAGTTTAAGGAAATCTGGGCCGAAGAAATCGGCAGCGAGATTTCCGATGAACAAGCGATGGAAGAAGCTACGCAGCTTTTGACACTCTTTGATGCCATCTATCGCCCTATCAAGAAGGAGTGGGTAAAACACTATGACGATGACAAATCAAAACAAGCCACCATTTAATACAGTTCCACATTATATTGCGTCAGATTATCGAGGCGGTGAGTTGAGTATCAATCAGCTTCGCCTGCTCCTTTGGTTGCGCTTAATAGGAACGCCATACGGGATTGCCACCACGAGCTTGGTTGATTTGAAGAACGACGTTTTCCCCGACCTTGATTTGAAAATCAACACAATAAACTCGATGCTGCTCAAACTTCGTCAGAAGCAGCACGTCTTTTTTGAACCCCGACAAGGCAAGGCGGGAACTTTTGACATAAAACTCAATCACTGGATGAAGCCCAAAAAGAAGTATCAAACTCTTGATAAGTTCTTTCCCGAACCGAGGCAATGGATAAGCACAGAAGGAGAAGCGACGGTGGAAGATTCTTATCCACAAGCTAAACCGCCAGAAGCCAGTCAGAAGTCAGAGGGTCAAAATCAGAAGTTGATTGAGGAACGAGACCGCTTAATCAATAAGGTTTCGGTCAATTCGGAAACTCGGCAAATCAGAAGTTACCATAACGAACACGATACCGAACATCAGCTTGAAAATCACGATACGTTGGAAAAAGTTTCTTTTAAGGGAACGTTGGTGAAAGATTATCAACCGACGAACTACGAGGAACAGCAATGCAGAGATATAGCAAACGAAGTTGGCGAAACGTATATCAACCCTCTCTTGAAAGCATTACGAACAGACGGATTCCGAAGAATCGAGCAGGCGTGGGGCATATACCGAGAAGACCGAGCTGCTGGCAAAAAAATTGATAAGCCAGCCGCTTATTTCTTTGGCATTATCAAAAAACTACGAGAAAACCAATGAAAACACGTATCCACAATCTGGGGATTGCGCCTCTTGTCAGGGATTGTCAGTGCGCTATAATTAAGGTGCTGCCTACAAGTTTGAGTTATAGCACGAGGGTATTTGCTTCTTTGAAGCCCAATTGCGGGTCAAAAGGGGCAGCTATCCTCCACAATTGGTTGCCTTCGTGCAATTCAATCTTGTGGGCAGCAGGCTCTGGCTGTCCCTTTTTTCTTTGGGTCAGCCGTCCACAAAATGACTATGACAAACGGCAAGAACAAGTTTTATATCGGCGTGGTTATATTACTGGCAATCCTGTATATCCTATGGGTCAGGGTGAGTTCAGTCTCGGACGATTACTATGACTTGGAAGACAGAATCAACACGCTTGAGCTAAAGTTTGACAGGTTACCAAAATAATCAAATCTTAAAATGAAAAAATTACTCGCTTTAATAAAAACCAAAGGTAAGTCGAAGAAGCAAATCGCCGAAGAAGCGAAAGCGATTTTGAAGCGCAAGGGGCTTTTGGACAAAGACGATAAGCTGCACGTCGAAAACAAGAAGCAAAACAATGGAAAATAAATCAAACGCAATTAAATACTTCGCCTATTGCCGCAAGTCCACCGAGGACGAGGACAGGCAGGTTTTGAGTTTGGATTCGCAAGAGACAGAACTCAAAGAGTTGGCAACACACTACGGGTTGAAAGTTGTCGGCAAACCATTCCGAGAATCCAAATCGGCAAAAGCACCAGACAAGCGACCAGTGTTTTCTGAAATGATTAGTCGTATCAAGAAGGGTGAGGCAAACGGCATCCTTTGCTGGAAGGTTGACCGCATATCAAGAAACCCGATAGATAGTGCGACGATTCAATGGCTATTACAGACAGAAACCATCCGCTCGATTCATACTGTCGGACGTGAATATCTGTCCGAGGACAACTCCGTCATTTTCAGCGTTGAAAGCAGTATGGCGAACGAGTATATCCGCCAGTTGAGCAAGAATGTGAGGCGAGGATTGAAGGCAAAGCTCGCTATGGGATGGTATCCAAGCCGTGCCCCTCTCGGCTACAAGAACAGTGAGCGGGATGAGGACAAGGGAAGAAACTGGATTTTGAAAGACCCAGAGCGTTTTGATGCGGTACGCCGTATGTGGGACTTGATGCTCACTGGCAGATACACTCCTCCTCAAATCGTCGAAATCGCCAATGAGGAATGGGAGTTCAAAACGAGACCCACAAAACGGCATCCTGGGTTAAAACCGCTCTCACGCAGCAACATCTACAAGGTTTTCACTAATCCGTTTTATTACGGAATGTTTGAATATGGCAAGGGTGAAAATAGAAAACTTTATCAAGGGAAGCACGAGCCGATGATTACCGAAAAAGAATACGACATCGTGCAGAAATTGCTTGGACGGGACGGCAGACCACGCCCGCAAAGACATCGGTTCGCCTTCACGGGGTTGATGCGCTGCGGCAACTGCGGAGCGATGATTACCGCCGAGGAGAAAATCAAACAGCAAAAAAACGGCAACATCCACCATTACATTTACTATCGCTGCACGAAGCAAAAAGACCCCAACTGCCAGGAGAGAGCGGTTGAACTAAAAGAGCTGAACGGGCAGATTGACGCTGCCATCAAGAAACTCGCCATTTCCGAGAAGTTCAAAAGTTGGGCGGTGAGATACCTCCACGACATCCGCCAGGTGGAAGCGCAAACGCACGAACTCGCTTTGAAGAATAGCGAGCGTGAGCATCTGCGTATCACGCAGCAGTTGGATAATCTCCTGCTCAAGTATTCTTCGCCAGAAAACGCAGAAGGTCAGTTTATATCCGACCAGCAGTATCAAGACCTCCGCACACGTCTCTTGAATCAGAAAGCGGCATTGGAGAGCAATATCAGCGTGCAGAACAGGGAAATCGAGGAGTGGCTTGAATTGAGCGAGCGCACGTTCAATTTCGCACGCTACGCTCACACGTGGTTCTCTCGTGGCGATATGGAGACCAAGCGGGCTATATTCGCCTGCCTGGGTTCGCACCTGGTGATTAGAGACCAAAAAGTCGCTATAACACTGCGTCCAGCGTTCAAAACTATCTTTGAAGCGTTGCCAAAAGTGGAACGTGAAATTGCCCAGATTAGAACCTATCCTCAACTCGTATTTTCCGCTTCAAATAAAGACAAAGTCGCCCTCGTCGGGCAGCATTCGTCAAATTGGCGGAGGGGGTGAGATTCGAACTCACAAGCCCTTGCGGGCGCCGCTTTTCAAGAGCGGTGGAATAGCCGTTATCCGACCCCTCCTTTTTTGATAATATCTTTTAACCAACTTTAGAATAACCATAATTTGAAAATATCACTTTTTGTTGTTTTTTGCAATCCGCTGTCATTCCCGCCCGCTTCGCCAAAGCTTCAGCGAGGCGAGCGAAAGCGGGAATCTAGGATTAATCCGATTTTACTGGATTCCCGATCAAGTCGGGAATGACAGAAAAATTAATATGCAAGGCGTTTCAATAATAATTGCGAGTATTAATGCGCGACGACGAAGGCGATGACGGAGCGGGCGCCTGATTGGCGCAGGGCGCGGGCGCATTCGTTGAGTGTCGCGCCGGTGGTGGCGACATCGTCCACCAGAATTATCGTTTTGCCTTTGACTGCTTCCGGCCTCGCACAGGCAAAGGCGTTTTTTACGTTTTCACGGCGCGCCTGGCGGTCGGAAATTTCCGTTTGCGGGTTGGTGTTTTTGATCCTTTTTAAAACATCCGCGCGCATCGGCAGGTCGAGGTATTGGGCGATTGTTTTGGCGACCAGCTCGGCCTGGTTGTATGTTCTTTTGCGCAGGCGTTTTTTGTGCAAGGGGACGGGGACAATGATTTGCCCGTCTTTTTTCGCGAATCGCGCCAGTTCCAGATGGCGGGTGAGCAGGCCGGCTAAAACATCGCTGATGCCGGCGATGCCGCGGAATTTCAAACGGATAACGAGTTCGGAGATTGTTTTATCGTGATACTCGGCGGCGGCGTAGATCGCTGATATTTTCGGCGCGTTAGGCAAGTGCGTCGGGACGCGCTTGATGATTATTTTCTCCTCGCACGCGACGCATAAAAAACGCCCTTCTTTTCGGCAATTGACGCAGAAAGAAGGGAAGAGAAGATCAAGGATGAATTTAAAGGCCGAATCAAGAATCACGAAACTATAATCTTTGTCATTCCCGACTTGATCGGGAATCCAGAAAGATATTTAAAGCGCTGGATTCCCGCTTTCGCGGGAATGACAGAAAAATGATTTATAAATTATCTTTTTCAGGATTAATCATAAGTTTATTTCTTATGATTTTAATGCCGATCACATCGCCTTGTTTCGTTTTGTCGGAAACAATCAAAGAAGCAATCGGATATTCTATTTCTTCGGCGATCGTTCTTTTGACCAGGCGCGCGCCTTCGTTGGGGTTTTGGGATTTTTTGGCGATATATTCGGCGATACCGACGCCGATCTCAAGAGCGATGTTTTTTTCTTTTCGGACGTGCTCGGCGAGAGCGCCGAGCTCCAGCGCGGCGATTTTGGCGAGCGCGCTCGTGTCCAGCGGGTTAAAAGTGATGATGTGGTCAAGCCGGTTGAGCAATTCCGG
>MHWM01000003.1:0-965 GCA_001824135.1 Candidatus Zambryskibacteria bacterium RIFCSPLOWO2_02_FULL_39_14
TGGGTGCAGCAAACTTCACATGGCTTCGCATGATTTTCATCATACATATAACTACCTCTACCTCCGCACTTCTCACATTTATTCTCGATCATAAGTACATTTTAATAAATTACTATTTTCCAAACAACTTGACCTCTCCAGTATCTGTATCCTGCATTACAAAATCAATCATTGTCGCACCATCATCACCAACAGTTTTATCAAGGGACCATGCTTGAATCGGCCTGATGCCTCTACCTGAATATTCTAAGGTTTTAAACAAGTAGCCGATAAATGTGCCTGTATATTTGTAACAACGTACACACGCTTTAATTTTCTCTTCAAGATCATAATTTCTGCCTTTCCACTTACGGACCTGCCAGCGCTTATCTACCCAATCTTCAATTTTGAAGATTAAAAGAGTTACTAATTCAGTAAGGGCAAGCGTGTTACCTCTCTGAGCAAGCCGGACCAGAGCGACGATAATGACTTCGCTAATTTGTCCATCTTCCACATTGAGCGGAGTGATAATCGTATAGAGTTTATTGCGATATTTATCCAGGACCTTATCCAGTTCCTCTTTATCCTCATAAGGTTCAAGTCTTTTTACCCTATATCTCTTCCAACGCTTTTGATATCTCCGAGTTAGAAGAGGAGTGACGGCATCCCAGTCCACAGTTCCTAGTTCAGTTCTGAAATTGAGGCGAATGAAGTTATAGACAGGCTGAGAATGCTCGAAGATCCACGAACTGCTAAATGTTTGTGGTCTATGCTTTCCGAGAAGTTTATTAATAGTCCTAACCGCGCCTTTCAAAGTCATTCATAGATTTTAAAGTAAGAGGAAAAAGCGAGGTAATCGGGTCACAACTCAGTCATAGGCAATAAGGTCATGCCGATACTAAGTTGTCAAGGCGGAGACGGACGGATTCGAACCGTCGAGGGCTTTTAGACCCTGCCTCGTTAGCAGTGAGGTGCTTTCGACCACT
>MHWM01000003.1:1000-29140 GCA_001824135.1 Candidatus Zambryskibacteria bacterium RIFCSPLOWO2_02_FULL_39_14
CGTTAGCAGTGAGGTGCTTTCGACCACTCAGCCACGTCTCCATGATATGCTTCGCATATCTTATCAGAAACGGCTGAGTGTTCGACAAGTCGTCCTCCTACAGCCTACCTTGTGGCAACGGCTGTTTCCGCATAGCGGAACCGGATAAAACATAAAGCAGTTTATGTTTTATCCACTCAGCCACGTCTCCAATAGACTACAAACTAACATACTTTTATACTCAAATCACCATCTTTTTAAATCAAGTAAGATAGATACATGGATTTAGACACAAGACTTAAAGAAGTATTCCGCATTTCAGAAGCGCAAGAGAGAGCTCTTAAGCGAATCAATATTTCAAGTATCAAGGATCTGCTCTATTACTTCCCTACTCGTTACAGTAACGCTACTCAAGTAACAAAGATTGCTAGTATCCACAAAGGCGAGTATGTCTTAATATTTGGACGTATCTCTGGACTAAAAACTTCCAAAGCCTTTAGGAAAAAAATTTCTATGGCTGAAGGAGTGATAACTGACGATACCGGCAAAGTAAAGATAGTCTGGTTTCATCAAGCATATCTAGCCAAGATGATTACCGAAGGGTCATTTGTAAAAGCTGAGGGTAAAGTTACAGAAAGAAGAGGGGGTTTATACATTTCAAACCCAAAGATAGAAAATGTGCCAGATTTATTTACCAACGCTAAGATACATACACTTTATCCGATATACCCAGAGACTAAAGGTCTTACTTCTAATTGGATTTATCATAAAATACATAAAATCTTTAACTCTCAGATCTTAGACAAAATTTTAGATCCTATCCCTCAATCTATACTAGAAACTTACAAACTTCCTGATTTAAAAAAGTCTCTCATATGGATACATACTCCCAAGAAAGAGGAACATGCCCAAGCCGCGCGCAAACGCTTCGCATTTGAAGAAATATTTTTCATCCAACTCGAAAGACAGCAAACAAGACAAGAGTTTAAAAAACGTGACACCTTTGTCATAGATAAAAAAGCAGACGATATCACAGGTTTCATCGAACGATTTCCATTTAAGGCCACAGATGCGCAGAAAAAATGTATTGAAGACATACTCAAAGACTTTCACGCTAAGCATCCCATGAGCAGACTCTTAGAAGGTGATGTGGGCTCCGGAAAGACAGCTGTAGCTGCTACAGCTGTCTATGCTGTGGCTACTTCTAAACCGAAGAATCAAGATTTTGGAACACTTCAGACTGCTTATATGGCTCCTACGGAAATACTTGCTAAACAACATTTCGAATCTTTCATAAAATATTTTAAACATCTACCAATCAACATTGCTCTAATAACTGGTAGTGGTTGCAGAAAGTTTCCATCTAAACTAAATCCTGATGGTTGGACGGATATCTCCAGAACACAATTATTGAAATGGGTTGCAAGTGGCGAGATTGCTGTATTGATAGGCACTCATACGCTTATACAGAAAGCAGTTAAGTTCAAACATCTGGCACTTGTGATAGTTGATGAACAACATCGTTTCGGCACAGCTCAACGACAGAAACTGGTAAGTAAAACTGAAGTCACGCCACATCTACTGTCTATGACAGCTACACCAATACCACGCACACTCGCTTTGACATTTTATGGCGACTTAGACCTCTCACTATTAGATGAGATGCCTCTAGGCAGAAAGAAAATTATTACCGAAATTGTTACACCGGAGAGAAGAAATAGCTCTTATGAAAAAATAAAAGAGGAGTTAGCGACTGGAAGACAGCTCTATGTAATATGCCCGCGCATCGATGAACCCGACCCAACCAAAGAGCTTGCTATTCAAGCCAAGTCTGTCCAAGAAGAAGCGAAAAGATTAAAAAAAGAAGTTTTCCCTGACTACGAAATTGACATTTTACATTCGAAAATGAAACCAGTCGAGAAAGAAAAAGTGATGCAAGATTTCCAAGACAAAAAAATTGATATTCTGGTCGCCACTTCGGTGGTTGAAGTCGGAGTAAATGTGGAGAATGCCTCGCTTATCGTGATAGAAGGCGCGGAACGCTTCGGACTGGCCCAACTTCATCAGCTACGCGGCAGAGTTTTACGCGGTACGCATCAACCATATTGTTTTATCTTCGCAGATACAAAATCAGCAAAAACTATTGAACGATTGAAAGCTATTAAAACTGCTCGAAACGGATTTGAGTTAGCAGAATTCGATCTGATACAACGTGGCGCAGGAGAATTACGCGGTAGCAAACAATGGGGCCTATCTGATTTAGGTATGGAAGCCATAAAAAATATTAAGATGGTCGAAGCCGCTCGCAGAGAAGCTATAAATATCATTGATGCAGATATGACACTTTCCCAATTTCCTCTACTTAAAGAACAATTGAATACGCATTCTGTGCAGATACATTTCGAGTAAGTTAATGTTAAACTTCACATAAATAAATTACTAGGCATCGATTTATCATCAAAAATTGTTCAAAACAGTACATTCTTCACAGGAGGCATAATCTTTACGGCATCCATAGAATGGCTCAACCCTTATGTGAATCTGCATCTCTTCCATCTACGTAAGTCTCTAAAGAAACTTTTCGTTTGAAAGCGTCGTAATTTTAATATAAGCTAGGTTGCATTGATTGCGCGTGTAGCTCAGTTGGTTAGAGCACAGAGCTTATACCTCTGCGGTCCCTGGTTCGAGTCCAGGCACGCGCACAGATTATTAACTCTTTGGTAAATATTCTTTAACTTTCTTCACCAATTCCTTCGGATCTTGTTCACTTTTAGTGATAAAACCTTTAGCACCTAATTTTTTAATCTTTTCTTGATCTTCTTCTGAAAACAGATTAGACAGGACCACGACAGGAATATTTTTAAGTTTATCTACTTTATTTCTCTGTCGTAAAAACTCGAAGCCATCCATACGTGGCATCATAATATCAAGCAAGATAATATCCGGCACTTTTTCTGCAGTTTTTAATTTATCCAAAGCTTCCAAACCATCTTTAGCAAGCTCTACTTCAAATCCTTCGAGCTTAAATAAATTATGATAGAGCTGAATCATGAAACTATCATCTTCAACAATCATTAATTTCATATTATTTTGCTATAGGAATAGTAAAGAAAAACGTACTACCTTTATCCGAGCTATCGAGAAGTCCAATCTCTCCATGCATAGCGTTTACTAGTAATTTCGAGATATAGAGACCCATACCAGTACTGGAATTATTTTCCCGAGAGAAGATAGATTTGCCGGCTTGTTGGAATTTCTTAAACAATAACCCTTGATTTTGTGCAGTTATGCCAACCCCAGTATCTTTGACCACAACTTTAAGATAATCACCATCGACTCCGACTTCTACTTCTACACGTCCTTCCTGTGTATAGTTTATAGCATTTCCGACAAGATTGTAAACTACTTCTTTCAATCTGCTTTCATCCCCGAACACAGCTGGCAATTGTTTATCAGAACTGAAAATTAATTCCAGACCTTTAACCTTAGCAGTAGTATTCAGATCCTTAATTATCTCGTCTATAACATTGACCAAATTAACTTTTTCAAATTGCCCCAAACCTTTACCTTGCTCCAATTTAGAAGCATCCAGAAAATCATTTACGATACTGATCAGCCGTATTGATGATTGATATGCTTGCACTATCATATTCATTACTTCTTTACTAGAAATTTGGTCTTTATAATAATCTTGAATTAATGACATATTGCCACGAATAGACGTCAGTGGGGTGCGTAATTCATGTGAAGCTACCGCAAAAAATTCTTCCTTATTGCGTTGCAGTAAAACAGCTTCAGTTACGTCTTCTATAACCATCACACTTCCAATAACTTGCTCTTCCGAAATAATAGGCAACATTGAAACTTTTAGAAATTTTCCATGAGAATCTATTTCGGGACTGATAACCGACTGTTTATAACCTATAGATCTGTTATAGCTATCCGTCACGTCGAAAGACTGGCCGAAATAATCTACAAGAAAATCAAAATCGATTTTATCATTTGAAACACCCATGATCTCAGATGCAGCCACGTTAGACATCATTATGTTCTTACCAGCATTTACGATAATAAACCCGAATCTCAAACTTTGAATGGAAGATGTTAATTTCGCCTGTTCGTTTCTCAACTCAATTGTCTTTTCACCCACCTTTAATTCCAGTTCTTCGTTAAACTCAGTAATCCTACTCCACGATAACTTCAGTTTGGCGCGCATCTGGTCGAAGAAATTGGCCAAGAAACCAAACTCATCAGAAGTTTTTATAGAAATTGGTTCGTTTAGATTACCCTGCTCGAGATTCTGAGCTTGTTTTTTGAGATAATTAATTGGTTTGATAACAAACTGCCATTCAATAACATAATATAGAAATAAAATAACAAGACCTATAAATATCAGACGCAAAGTTATCTGGTTCATCTCATATTGAATTGGGTCTAAGAGATGTACCAATTCTGATTTGATCTCAACAGCCCCCAAGACAGAACCATTAAAGACGAGGGGTATATAGCTTAAGATAATATTCCGACCGGCTTCACTAGAGATAAGATAAAATTCATTATCTGACAAAACTTTTAAACTTGCACTATCTACTGATTGTCCTACTTTACTCTCGATACTAGAGACTATAATCCGACCGTTCAGATCAAAAATATTTATCTCATGGATTGTTGGATCTTTGAATTCTTCCACATATCGATGGAATTGATTCTGTGCTTCTACAGAAGAAGGTTCTATAAAATCTCTAGCCTCGAGTATTAGCGCGTTTTGAGCAACAGCTTTAGTATGATTGAATTGCTGAGATATCAAGACGTGCTCCAAAGATACCTTGGAGAAATAGGCTATGCTCAGCAAACTTATCCCAATCATAAGGACAAATGGGATGGTTGTCTTATATATAAGCTTCAATTTGATGCATGACTACAAATCTCATCATACCAAAATATCTCTTCAGCTGACTCAAAACAGCCTTAGTTATCTGTGTATAACTAATAAAAGATGAAAAAAACATAAATGATACAATATGTAAGGGTTAGAGATAACCTTAACAATTAATTAACTTATGAAAATGCACAAGATTGCCTTCATCCTCCTCATCATCGGTGGCATTAACTGGGGCCTTACTGGGGTGATAAACGGTTGGAATTTGGCAAATTATGTAGGTAGCACTTTGGCTATGGTTATTTACATCTTAGTGGGTGTTTCAGCTATCTTTGAGATCTTTAGTCACAAGGGTCTATGCCGTAATTGCAACCCGCAAGGAAGTATGTAATTGGATTCTAGTTTTTTAACTCAAAACCCGCCACATCTGGCGGGTTTTGAGTTGCCTAAATTTTTTAAATCGGCTATTTCTGATGTTCAATATCTTTCTTTTTCTTTGGTACGATACCATTGGCTACCAATATTTCTTCAAATTCTTTTTGTTCTATAGTTTCTACCTCTATAAGTCTCGTCGCAATAGTTTCTAAGACTTTCTTGTATTCTTTGATAATCTTCTCAACTCTCTTCAGAGCTTCATTCATAATATTGGAAACTTCAAGATCGATCTCTGCCCCCACTCTCTCAGAATATTCTTTATCTCCTACTCCCATACCAAAGAGCGGTTTACCACCAGCCCCTTCAAGAGCCATGGGTCCTATCTTCTCACTCATACCATATTTTGTAACCATATCACGCGCTAATGCTGTAGATACTTGTAAGTCATTAGAAGGACCGGTAGTTAAGTCTCCAAAAATAGTTTTCTCCACCACATACCCGCCGAGAGCCACAGCAATGTCATCAAGAAATTCTTTCTTTGACTGAAGTTTACGATCTTCAATAGGAAGTTTGAGAACATAACCTGCTACCCGTCCGCGAGATATTATAGAAATCTTGTGTACCGGATCAGCATACGGAAGCACAGAAGCCACAATAGCATGCCCCGCTTCATGGAAAGCAGTCAACTCTTTTTCTTTCTGCGATAGTATGTGGCTCTTGCGCTCGGGACCTAACATAACTTTCTCAATAGAGCGAATCAAATCAAACTGCGAGACTTTAGTACGATTCTCACGCGCTGCTAATATGGCGGCTTCGTTCATGAGCGAGTACAGATCGGCACCTGAAAATCCAGGTGTACGTTCAGCAATCAAAATCAGATTAACATCTTCAGCAAACGGCTTCTTGCGTGCGTGTATTAAAAGTATTTCTTCTCTATCTTTCCTATCTGGAAGATCCAGAGTAACTCGCCTATCGAAACGTCCGGGACGTAACAGCGCTGGGTCAAGTACATCTGGGCGATTGGTGGCGGCCATGACTATCACTTTCTCATTTGGTTCAAAACCGTCTAGTTCGACAAGTATCTGGTTGAGAGTCTGCTCGCGTTCATCATTACCACCACCCACTCCTGTACCTCTTACACGGCCAACAGCGTCTATCTCATCGACAAAGATAATAGCTGGAGCAGTCTTTTTAGCCATATCGAATAAATCGCGTACACGAGAAGCACCCACGCCGACAAACATCTCGACAAATTCTGAACCTGATATGGAAAAGAATGATACACCAGCCTCCCCTGCTACCGCCCGTGCTAGTAAGGTCTTGCCTGTACCGGGCGCACCCATTAAAAGAATTCCTTTCGGAATGCGCGCACCGATATCAAGAAACTTTTTAGGATTTTTTAAGAAATCCACTATCTCGCGGAGTTCCTCTTTAGCTTCTTTACATCCAGCCACATCTTTAAAAGTGATGCGTTGACTCTTATCATCTGGAGAAGTCATGCGCGCTTTAGACTGGCCAAAAGAAAATGCCTGCATACCAGCGCCCTTTACCTGTCTTGATAGAAACCAAAGAAAAAGAACAATGAAGGCTAGAGGGAAGATAATAGGAGCAAGTGACGCAAACCAATACATGAAACCCTGATCATTCTTAACCTCTATATTTACTTTAGCTAGTGCTTCTGAAGAAATGTCGTAGTTATTAAACGTAGTGGTCAACGCTGTACCAGCTTCTTTCTTAGAAACTTTTTGTCCGCCATCAAGATAAGTGACTTCGAGTTTATCGCCAGTAACAATTATAGAAGAAACATTGCCAAGAGATATTTCTTGAGCTAGTAGAGAAAGAGATATTTCTTCTGTAGATTTGGACGTATCAGAAATTATAGAATAAACTCCTGCTAGAAAAATAAATATCACCAAAGTAAGAAGTATCTGGCCGACAAATCCTCGACCGGGAGGAAAACCACTCTTTCTAGATGGTTTAGTGATAATAATTTTTTTAGATTTGTCAGGTGATAGTTTCATATGGGCATTATACTGAAAAAATAAGATTTGACTATTTTTTGCCTGTCTGTCTCCAACAAGGTATCATTCATCTCATGAGTAATTACACAAAAAACTCAAAAGCTTTATTTGATTACGAAGTTTTGAAACGCTTTACTGCGGGAATAGAACTTCTGGGTATAGAAGTAAAATCAGTAAGAGCTGGAAAAATAAACCTGCAAGGATCTTTCGTATCCATACGCGGGAATGAAGGATTTTTGGTGGGAGCTGAGATATCTGCATATCAGCCTAAAAATGCTCCTGCAAATTATGATGCATCGCGTCCTAAAAAACTTTTACTTTCAAAAGATGAAATAAATGAACTCAGAGAAGCGGAAGGAACAAAAGGGTTGACAATAATACCTCTTTCGGTGTATAATAAAGGTAGGTTTCTGAAACTTGATCTCGCCATAGCTCGTGGTAAGAAGAAATTCGATAAACGTCAAGCTATCAAGAAACGAGATGTAGAAAGAGACCTAAAGCGAAGTTTATAAGTCTAGACTTGTAACTTCCAACTTGAACCTTGAAACTTATTCATACGGGGGTGCCAGTTTCGACATGAGAAATGTGTCGTTCGTGGCAGACAGAGTTCCGATAACTCTCTAAACTGTCGGAAAATTTAAGTGCAGACGAATATGTCGCACGGGCAAAGTCAATTGTTTCTCCGTATTTTACGGCGAACGACTTTGTTTTCGCCTACGCTCGAGCGTAAGCTCGCTTAAGCGAACGTTGACTACCTTCGCCGTCCGAGACGGGGTAGTAAATGCTTTATCTCTCGGATTGTAACCTAGTACTTGCTCAATACTAGGCCAAACTTAGAGCTTAGAACTTATTGTGTTTTGTCTGATTTATAGCAATAAATTCGAAAATCAAAATCAGTCTATGTCTGCTAGATTCGTTCGATGTATTCTCATACACGCGGGCTCATTCCCGCCACCTCCACTGCTTCGCTCGTCGATTACGCCGAGCTACGCAGTGCACGGCACTGACACAAAACCACTCTCGCGAGTGGTTTTGTTGTTAGCAAGGTCAACTCACTAAACTTCCAACAGGAACTTCTCTATCTGGATTTAAAAGTACAGGAAGACCATCAGCAATAACCGCAAGGACCATACCCTGACTCTCATAGCCTTTAATATTTCTCGGCTCTAAGTTTACAATTATGGGCACTTCTTTACCCACCAAGACACCGAGATCAGGATAGGATTCCGCAATACCAGAAATAATCTGCCGTTCTTCTCCACCAAGATCAAAAATAAATCTAAGAAGCTTGTCAGTGTCCTCAACCTTCTCCACAGACTTCACCTTCCCTATTCTGATCTCCAGTTTTTTAAAATCTTCTATATTAATCATTAGTTAGTAGTTTATAATACTATTTCTAATATAAAAACGAATGGGTTACGCGCAATGCGTAACCCTGAGTAGAAAAAGGACAAGCTCGTAAAGAGGGTGCGGAAACCACCGCAGATTGCCGGTACAGCGGCGCACTTGCGAGGACGTGCGGCACGACTGAGCTTCACGGATTCTGATCCATCTACAAGATGATGAGCCAGATTCAATACAACGGCAGAATCCGCACCCATTTTCATTATATCATATTTTTATAAAAAAAGAATCAACTAACCACTAAGATTACTCATACTATGTCGCATATCGTAGAGATTAGGTATGTTCTTCAGTTGTTCTGAATTAGCAAACTCTACAAACACCCCCGCCGACAAGACAGTAGTCCACAATCCGTTTTTATCACCTGCCGCTGATTGAGTGATGTTGGTTGTCCTAATAATCTTTCCCGAAGCTTTGTAGATTTGTTCTCTTTCATCCCAAGCTTTCTCCGGATCAAACTCTATACCCAAAGTTGTGGCAAGCATCGTGGCGGCAAGATCTTCTGCATAATCTCCAGCCTTTTCATCTGTCTCTCCCATAGGATGATGTTCTGACAAATATCCATACATACCTGAGTCAGCTGGTTGTGCTACTCCGATTGAAGAAGCGATAAGACGATTTGGTTCATTGGTTGCTTGTCTTGCCATGACACAGAACGTCACTTGACCCGGACGCAGAAGCTTCAGTCCTTCTTCTCTGGTAATCTTTTTGCAACCCGGAGGGAGAATGCTTGATATGGTCACAATATTTAATGGTTCAATGCCAGCGTCTCTGAGAGCTAATTCAAATGATGTCAGATAATCTTTGTGCCTACCTACTCCTTTTGTAAAAAAGATTTTTGTGCCTACCATTTATTTAATAAATAATTAGAATAAGTTTTAATAGTAACACAAACTACATTTTATCCATCTTTTTTGCCAACTCTAAAAGTAATTCGTTCTGGTTCTCTAGATGCGCTATGACAATTTCGATCTCATGTTCTGCTTTCTGGTTTATTTCGAAATCATTTTGAGCGCGTTGTTCGGCAAATTTTCCTTCTATATTTTGTCCAATCATAATAAGTGGTAAGAGAATGAGCTGGATGATGTTCGAAGCGATAAGCCATATGACAAAGGCAGGTGCAGGGTCGAAACGCAGTTCTATTGGCGCATAAAGATTCCACAGAAGCCAACCAAATGTCCAAATGGTGAGTAATAAAAAGAAGCCAGTAGTTCCTATGCCATGCATAACTTTCAATGCCAGAAATTCCATGGTCGAGAACTTCATCCTGACCTCTTTGTGAGAATGTTTTATGGGTTTCCTGTATCCACGCAGTTCGGCAAGGGTCGGAGGATTGTGTTTGTATTCCATATTATAATAGTGTACAATAATATTAATAATTAAGTTATACCCAGACGTTGCAACCTCGTACTAATCAGCACATAAGAGCACCAAAACTCCGCGTTATCGGACCAGAAGGAGAAAATTTAGGTATTCTAACTTTAGAGGAAGCTCTTAAAAAAACCGAGGAACTCGGTCTTGATCTGATAGAAATATCTCCAAACATAACCCCGCCTGTAGCCAAGATTGCTGACTTCGGTCGTTATCTATACGAAGAAAATAAGAAATCCAAACAAGCCAAAAAGTCTCATTCTACAGAAGTAAAGACTGTGCAAGTTAAACTTGGCACCAGTGACCACGATCTTATACTAAAAGCCAAAAAAACCAGCGAATGGCTCTCGGAAGGAAATCGAGTTAAAGTGGATCTCTTTCTCCCCGGTAGAGCTAAATATCTGGATGAAAAATTTCTAAAGGAACGCATCGAACGCATGCTCAAATTTGTCAGTGTAGATTATAAAATTGCTGATTCTGCCAAAAAAAGCCTGAAAGGTATGACGGTAATTATAGAAAGGGCCTAAAAGTTTAAGGGCCGCTCACAAACGAGCGGCCCTTAGCGAATCCACCTCAACGCGTCCACCTTACCGGCAGAGGCAGATTGCTGGTCAGAATCACAGTTCCCAGTAGAACAAGAATTGCGATTCCAACCATGATCAACCAATCACAGTTCTCGGAGAGCCAGAGTGTGACTCTCTGATACTTCCTTGATGATCTGACCCAAGAAAACCACGATGGATATCGAATTCCTATTCTCATATGTACACTCCTCCTTTGTACAGTATAACAAATTAAATACCATTTGTCAAATCTGCCAATCGGAGAAGTAAGTACTTTACATAACCCTTTAAATAAGTAATATATTAAGCCTTATGGCTATAAAAACTAACAAGTCATATACCAAGCGAATCAAAGCTACAAAGAGTGGCAAGCTTATTACGCGTAAATCTGGGCAAAACCATTACAATGCCAAAGAACGCCGAGCAGGCAAATCTGCTAAAAATCGCAATACCGAATTCCATATGAGTAATAAAGAGAAAAGCCGCTTCTTGGTAAATATCTAACTTCAAACCATGACTAGAGTAAAGAAAGGCGTTAACGCGCTCAAAAGTAGAAAAAATATTCTCCGCAAGGTGAAGGGTTATAGACATGGCCGTTCCACTAAAGAAAGACAGGCAAATGAAGCTATTTTTCATGCTGGTACTTATGCCTTTGCTCATAGAAAAGATCGCAAGGGAGATTTCAGACGTTTATGGATTGTGCGTCTCTCTGCCCTATTAAAACAAAATGGTTTATTGTATTCAAAATTTATTTCACTTTTAAAAACCAAAAATGTAGCTTTAGATAGAAAAATTCTTGCTCACCTAGCAGACAAGCATCCAGAAACTTTTAAAGAAATTATCAAGATTGTAAGTAAGTAGGGTCGGCAGTCGTACGAAAGATTCCTCTCGAACCAATTATACCAGCAAGGATAGCGCCTAATGCATCTGCAATGAGATCATGCACGATATCTAGAGTATAACCTTCTGTTGATTGCGTAATACCATTAACATACTCGAAAATTTCCCACCCTATTCCGATTATTATTACATATAACAAAGCATTTAAAATTGATTCCAGAATAGTTGGGGAACGTTTATAGAAAATACTAGAATAAAATAGAAACCATATAATAAAGAACCCTAGAGTAAATCCAGCCAAAGCATGGACAATATTATCAAACCACCAAACAGTCCAGTAGAGATATAGCGACTCCGCAACAAAATGCACAAATCCCAAAAGAATGGTCAGCGCAAAGGTTACATATAAAAGTGAATAACTTTTCATCATGTAATTATATCAAACTACGCAACTCTGCTCATGATACAAAAAATCCGACCGAAGTCGGATACTTTGTAGGGTTATTTTGGTATACCCTAGTTTCTAAACTAGGTGGGTGTCCGCAATTCTGCCTCGAGAGACAGAACTATTAGAACTCCCTAAAAATGTTTTAGCTAGATAATACCTCAAATAACCCTGTACATATTATAACGTATGCAAATAAAAAAGTCTGTTGATATTGTATAGACTTATTCTTAAAAATATTTCGTATTTTCCCTATCTCTATTATCAGAATACCTCTACTCCAAAATACCATCTAAATTAACGTCATAAAGTATCTCTTCTGATACAAGACGATAATTTATAATCTCTTCCGGTTTAAACCAGTGTTTTATTTCTTTTTCAGCTTCTTCTGTCGATCCTGAAGCGTGAATAAGATTGCGCACAGATCTTTTATCAGTATCAGACATAGAATATGAGTCGAGAACAAAATCTCCTCTAATAGAACCTACATCAGATACTAGAGGTTCTGTAGCACCTACAAGCTTGCGAACGATGGCCACTGCGTGAGCGCCCTCCCAAACCATAATTATAACCGGCCCGCTGGCCATATATTTCTTTAAATTTTCTAAAATAATAGCGGTAACTTCAAAAGGATCTTCTATAGGCGGTTTAAGACCTTTGGATTTATATCCAGCAATAGTCTTCTCTCCTGTCACACGACGCCATTCTGGGTTTAAGGTATAGAACTTTTCAATATGATCCTCATCTGCTACCAACATTTTCATAGCTACAAGCTTTAAACCCACTTTTTCTAATCTTGATATCATTTCACCTATTAAACTGCGTTGGATACCATCTGGCTTCACAGCCACAAAAGTCTTTTCTTTTTTTGGATGTTTATTCATTTGACGTAAGAATTATATTTCCTTTATCAGTAATTGCAACCGTGTGTTCGAAATGAGCGCTACGAGAACCGTCACGAGTGGAGATAGTATAACCATCTTCTTCTATTTTGATGCCAGATTTACCAGCATTGACCATGGGTTCAATAGCTATCACAAGACCCGGGACTAATCTGTTCCCCTTACCCTTTGTACCGAAGTTTGGTACAAAAGGTTCTTCGTGTATACCAAAACCTACCCCGTGTCCCGCCAGATTATCTGCCACAGAAAATCCGGCACGTTTAACTACATTTGCTATAGCTTCTCCTATATCTCCTGTCATATTACCCGATACAGCCTCTCTCATGCCTTCTTGGAGAGCTTTTTTGGTAACTTCAAGAAGTTTGATGGACTCATCATCTATAGCTCCACATGGAACAGTAAGAGCAGAATCAGTAATCATACCTTTATGTTCTAAAGAGAGATCAATGGAAACAATATCTCCCTCATTAATCACTCTTATATTCTCATTTGGAATACCATGAACAATTTCATCATTGATAGAGATACAGAGAGCCGCAGGAAAGGGACGTGAGGCTCCATGCGGAGTATAACCAAGATGTGCAGGCTTGTCTCCACCCTCTTTTATCAATCTCAAAGCTTCTTCTTCTAGAAAAAGAGTGGAAATACCCGGTTTAACCTTCGAAGCAAGTTCTTTAAGGATAAAAGCGTGCCTCTTTCCACCTTCTCGCATTATTTTAATCTCTTGACTACTTTTAAGTCTAATCATAGAACCGAGAGTTTTTCCCAAATGAGATTTGCTATCGCATCTGGAGACGGTTCCCCGTCTATATCGATCACTTTACCTATTGAACGGAAGAAATCTATAGCATGGATGGTGTCAGTATTGTAATTATTTAAACGATTTTGAACATTGTTATCATCCACTCGACCTTCCTTCAGGCGACGTTTTTTAAGCCTCTCAATAATTGTCTTTTCTGAGACATCAAGATAAATTACTATAAAGTCACGACCAAGCCATTCGCTAATCTCAGTAAAAAGTCTTGCTTCCGCTTCTTTACGACCAATACCTTCAAATACTACTTTTTCATTACCTTCAAGTGAAAACAAAATTTCTTCAAAAACAAAAGAGGCAAACCAATATGGAGTCAAGCCACCAGAATCAACAATTTCTTTTATCTTGCGACCAAAAAAAGAGTCTCTTTTGGCTATCTCTCGCATATGACCACCTGTCGAAAACACCTTACATCCAAGTTTCTGGGCAAGTAATTTGGACTGAGCGCCCTTACCAGACCCAGGCCGACCCATAAATAGAAAAGTATTTACCATTACTTAATATTCCCTCACTGAGACCTGCGCGTCAATCTTCTTCATCAGATCAATAACTACAGAAACTACAATAAGAAGCGCAGTACCACCTATAGCTAGAGCTTGAATACCAGTCAAAGAACGTAGAATGAGAGGCAGGATAGCAATAACTCCCAAGAAAAGAGCTCCGACTAGAGTCAATCTGGTCAATACACGAGAAATGTATTCAGAGGTAGCATCGCCCGGTCGTACTCCGGGAATAAAGGCTCCGGATTTCTGGAGATTAGTAGCAATAGAATCGGGATCAAAAGTGACCGCGGTATAGAAATAGGTGAAAAGCACAACCAACACAAAATAAGCAGAAGTATAAAACCAAGTATTTGCCAAAATAGAGAGAGCAAAGTTAGAGAAAGTTACCACAAAAGTTACGGTCGATTGTGCTAAAAACTGCAGAATCATCTGAGGAAAAAGAAGTATGGAGAGGGCAAAAATAATAGGAATAACGCCAGCCTGATTTACACGTAAAGGAAGATAGGTAGAAAGACCACCATAGACACTATTACCCCTAACTTGCTTGGCATAAGTGACAGGTATGGGCCGTTCCGCTTCCGTGACAACAACCACGCCGAAAATAACCAAAAGAGCCACGGCTAATCCAGTAACATAAATAGGTAATTGTGTCACATCAAACGTGAAAATAAGTTGACCAATAGATGATGGTAATTGCGAAACAATGCCAGCGAAGATAATGAGAGAAATACCATTACCTATACCAAATTCTGTTATAAGCTCACCAAGCCACATTAGAAGCACGGAACCGGCTACTATTACGGCAATATCTACCAGAAGTATATTGAAAGATACTGCGGGTAAAATATTCTGCCCTTGAAGTAATTTGATAAATGCGTAACTTTGTATAATAGCCAAAGGCACAGTTAAGAATCTTGAATATTGAGCAAATCGATGACGACCAGCCTCTCCCTCTTCTTGGTAAAGTGCTTTGAGTTTAGGCACCATAACAGTTAGAAGTTGCATGATGATAGAAGCAGTAATATATGGACCGACACCAAGCATTACTATAGATAGATTGGAGAGACCACCTCCAGAAAAAATATTTAAAAGATTTAAAAATTCACTGCTGGCAAAAAGACTTTGAAGGCGAGAAGTGTCAATACCTGGAATAGGAATGATGGCAAATAAACGGGAGATAGCTAAAATTCCAAGAGCAAAAAATATTCTCCTACGAAGCAACGCATCACCGAAAATAAGTTTCAGTTTATCTATAATTTTAGACATTTGTATTTAACTTTTTGCAGTAGCCCTATTAGCTTTCTTCTTGGCTAATAAAGTTTTCAGATCAACACCACGAGCCTTCGGTTTGAAAGATTTAAGTGAAGACTTTCCGCGACCACGAAGTTTTGGAATACGTTTTATAAAATCTCTTAATTCTGGTCTCTTCTTACGACCGGCTCGCGCGTTCTGTCCCTTTGTACCGCGACCAGATGTTTTACCGCGCGTACCACCACGCCCTACCTGACGAGTTTTCTTATTTTTTGTCTTTCTTTTTAGCGTGTGAAATTGCATATCTGTAATAATTATATCAAGAAATTACTTGTTATCCCTAATCTTAGTAGTTTCAAGTTGCTTCAATGCTTTTATAGCAACATAGGCATTGTTAGCATTATTTTTACTCCTCGAGAGAAGCTTGGCACCTATCTCTCTTAGACCTGCGAGCTCTAACACTGTTCGTACAGAACTGCCGGCAAGTATTCCTTTACCACGAACCGGTCTGATCTGAACCCAAGAAGCCGCATATTTAGCTTCTATATCATGTGGTATAGACATATTTTTAGTCGTATTGACTGTAATCATATTCTTTTTGGCATCACGGAAAGCTTTTTCTATAGCTAGCGGTGTATCTGAAGCTTTACCTTGGCCTACTCCGACCATACCTTTTCTATTTCCTGCCACTAGACAGATAGAGAAACTGAAACGTCTACCTCCAGCCATGACTCGAGTAACACGTCTAAGACTGACTATCTTCTGATCAAACTCCGGTTTAGTGCGTGTATCACGACGAGGCGACCTGCGTGATTGTCTCTTTCCTCTATCTCCTCTAATATCTCTAACTTTTGGAGCATCTGGAATAATGACAGAAGTATCTGGAGTAGTAGTCTCAACAAGATTAATGGTATCTGTATCGTTCATATTTAAAAGATTAGTCCGGCTTTACGCGCACTTTCAGCCAGAGTTAGAATTTTACCAGTATAAATGTATCCACCACGATCAAAGACAACTTTACTGATCTTTTTAGCTAGAGCTTTCTTGGCAATATCTGCTCCTACCTTGTCAGCATCTAGACCTGACGCAGAAGCAAGAGTTACAGCCATATCATCATCAATAAGTTGAGCATAGATAGCTGTATTTGATTTGAAAACACAAAGACGAGGACGAGAGGCTGTGCCACAAATCTTTACCCTGATCTTTTTACGTTTCCTGTCTCGCGCTGTTTGTTTTTGAAGAGTTATCATTTTATTTACAGTGATTTATCAGACTATACTGACTTCTTACCTTGCTTACGTCTAATAACCTCGTTATCATAGCGCATACCTTTACCTTTGTAAGGTTCCGGTTTTTTAAGTGAACGCAATCGGGCAGAAAATTGACCAACCTGTTCTTTATCTCGACCAGAAATAGTAATTACATTTTTCTCTGCAGTCACCTTTAGATCATTCGGTATGAGAACCTCCACCGGATGAGAAAATCCGAGAGAAAGAACAATCTTATCTAGTTTTACTTCAGACTTGAATCCAATACCTTCAAGAATAAGTTTCTTCTCAAAAACTTTATTGACACCAGAAATCATATTAGATATATGAGATGCATATGTACCCCAGAGAGCTCGAGTCTCAATATTTTCCTTCGTAGGATGAAGTGTTACTTCATTGCCGTTAATTTTAACTTCAATATTCTTATGAAGCACACGAGATAATTCTCCTAGAGGACCTTTTACAAATACTGAACCGCCAGAGACTTTTAACTCTGTTTTTTCTGGAAGTGTGATAACTTTTTTTCCTATTCTTGACATAGATTTACCAAATACTAAATAGAGCCTCTCCACCAACTTTTTGTTTCTTAGCTTCCCTACCTGACATAATCCCCGAAGGAGTAGAGATGATGAGCGCGCCGTAACCATTTTTTATAGCGCGAATTTCATAAGATTTCTTGTACACTCTCTTTGATGGTTTAGAAATGCGTTCTACTCCTTTTATTTTCGGCACACGGTTTTCCATAAAAAGGTCGATGGATAATACTTTCTTTTTCTCACCAGAACGACTATTCGGTCGAGTAGGTTTTTCAGTCTTTATTTCGCTACCTTTTATAAAACCTTCTTTCTTTAAAACCTCTGCAATAGAGTGATTTAACTTTGAATATGGTACGGAAACTCTGTCATGTCCAGCATTACCGGCATTCTTGATCTGTATAATCATGTTTGAAATTGTGTCCATATTTGATTACCAAGAAGACTTTTTTACGCCCGGAATTTTGCCTTCATTAGCAAGTTCCCTGAAACAGATACGACAGAGATCGAAATCACGCATATAACCACGCTTGCGACCACAACGGAAACAGCGAAAAGTGGCCCTAGTAGAAAACTTGGGTTTCTTCTTAGATCGTGCAATAACTGATGTTTTTGCCATATGAAATAAAAATGGCTCTAAAGCCGTTTGGGCAGTTTAGCATAGAGATTCTTCAAATTCAACCTATCAGTGGGCGGGATAGAGTTGGTCTACTTCTTAAACGGAAAACCGAGATGAGTCAAGAAAGTGACGACCTCGCTCTTGGATTTAGCAGTGGTAACTATGGTAATAGAGAAACCGAAGACATCTTTGAGTTCTTCATCGGCTGTTTCAGGAAAGATAGTATGTTCTTTAATACCTAAAGTATAATTACCCATTTCATCGGCAGAATCTGGAGAAATACCGCGAAAGTCTTTAGTACGTGGCATAGCAATATGAACCAGTCTCTCTAAAAAGTCATGCATGCGCTTACCACGCAGAGTAACTTGGTAACCCACAGTGTCTCCTTGCCGAGATTTGAAACTGGCAATAGATATTTTGGCTCCGCGCGGTGCCGCTTTCTGCCCTGTAATACGCGCCAAACGATCTTCGACGACCTTGAACTTATTTTTATCCTTAAATGAACCGACGCCAGCAGAGACTACCACTTTTAAAATCCTTGGACTTTGCATAGGATTTTTATAACCCGGAAGAATTTTTGATTTTTCTTTAAGCGTTTGCATATTCTTACTTTTTACTATCTGCTACTACTTTTTTAACATTTGAAACATGAATAGGAAAATTCTTTTCTATTATTGTTCCTTTGCCTTCGCGTTTAGTAGAACGTTCATGCACTTTCTTGGCATTAACACCTTCTACCAAAACTTCATCATGGCGAGGAAAAGCACGGATAATCTTGCCAGTCTTACCCTTATCTTTACCTGATAATACTATGACATTGTCTCCTTTTTTTACATGCATAAATTTATTTATAGTAAAATTGTTGAACTATACGACCTCTGGAGCTAGAGAAATTATTTTTTGGAAACCCATCTCTCCTATTTCTCTAGGTACAGGACCGAAAACACGTCCAGCAATTGGTTCTTTCTTGGTATTATCCAATATGACTACTGCATTTTCATCGAAACGTACATAAGTACCATCTTTGCGACGAAATGGTGCTCTCTGGCGCACAACTACACCGTATAAAATATCTTTCTTTTTTACCTGCTTTCTAGGTTCAGCTTTCTGTACTGACAGTACCACAAGTTCTCCGATAGAAGCTGTGCGTTTCTTGGAACTTCCCAAAATCTTGAAGACACGGCCAAGTTTAGCTCCAGAATTGTCTGCTATTTGAACTATAGATTGTGGTTGAACCATGATAGCAATTTAGATTACTATGAAATGCTTATCTTTCGAAATAGGTCTGGATTCCACTATATCCACCTTTTCACCTACAGACTTAGTGTTACCCAGATCATGAGCTTTAAACTTTTTGCGTCTTTTTATAAATTTTCCATATTTTATATGTTTCTCATAACGCTCGACCGAGACGACAATAGTGTCTTTCATCTTATTGGAAACTACTGTGCCGGAAAGGATTTTTGGTTTTGTTATTTTTTCCTTATTCATAATTCTTTATTCCTTATTCCGATTTAATTCGGTCATAATACGAGCAATATCTTTTCTCATACTAAGATTTTCCTTGACATTACGCACCTTTGAACCAGTAGTTCCAAATCTAAGATTACGAATCATTTCTCGCTTTTCTTCAAGTGCTTTAATCAAATCTTTTTTCGGCTTTCCACTGTAATCTGTTTTTTTCATTATTGTAAGCTATTGGTTATCTTGCCACCACCTTAGTCTTGACTGGCAGTTTGGTACCAGCCTTACGAAGCGCTTCTCGAGCTACTGATTCAGTCGTGCCATCTACTTCAAAAATAATTCTCCCTGCAAGTACAGGAGCTACATAGCCCTGCAGATCTCCCTTACCTTTACCAAGCTTTACTTCTGCCGGTTTAGAAGTATAAGGCATATCTGGAAAAATACGAACCCAGAATCGTCCTGTCTTACCCACAGCACGAGACATGACCTTTCTAGCAGATTCAATCTGATTAGAGCGAATACGGGCATGACCAAGCGCTTTCAAGCCATAAGAACCGAAAGCTACGGTAATTCCGCGCGTAGCCACACCAACTTTAAGAGGATTCTTCCTCATGGTATGCCACTTTCTGTATTTAACTTTCTTAGGAAATAGCATAAAAATTATTTATGTTTGTCGGCAAAAATATCACCTTTGTATATCCATACTTTAACTCCAATAGTACCGTAAGGCATCACGGCTTTGGTAGAAGCATAATCTACATCAGCACGCAGAGTCTGAAGAGGAATACGGCCAAGCTTGCGGTCTTCTGTACGACTCATGGTAGCACCGCCAAGGCGACCGGCGAGAAATATACGTACTCCCAAGACATCTCTATTGGCCATCACTTTCTCAAGCATCTGTTTCATCAATCGTCTGAAAGGTAAACGTTTCTCGAGTCCTTCTACTATCATTTGCGAGACTATAGCCGCATTTGATTCTGCTGACTTAACTTCTTTAATATCAAGCTTAACATCTACCTTCTCTTCGAGTAATTTATTTTTCAAAAGAAGCATCTGTATCTCTTTTCGTAAAGCTTCCGCCCCATTACCCTGTCTACCAATAATCATGCCTGGACGAGAAGAGCTTATAATGACTCTTAGAGCTTTCTCACTTCTCTCTATCTCTATATCAGCTATAAAAAATCCTTTTAATTTCTTTTCCAAATATTGGCGTATTAAAATATCTCCGCGTAATGCGTATTTATATTTACCTTTAGGAGAAAACCAGCGTGACTTCCAATCACGGAGAATTCCTAAACGATGTGAATATGGATGTACGGTGTGAGTCATAAATTAGCTTTTAGCTGTCAGCTGTTTGTTTTTAGCTTTAGATTCCCCCAAGACAATACTTACATGACTAGTGCGCTTCTTGATAGGATTGGACGAGCCACGAGAACGAGGTCTCCTACGAAAAAGGGTTGGGCCAGAGTCTACTTTTATTTCTTTTACAATGAGATTTTCTTTAGGTACTGACCCTGCATTAGCTAAAGCTGAAGCTAATAGTTTCTGAAGCGGTAATGCTGAACGCTTAGGAATAAAAGATAACATTGTAAGGGCTTCAGCTATATTTTTGCCACGCACAATATCAGCTACCAAACGCACTTTGCGCGGAGATTGTCTGTAATTTTTTAATACTGCTTTTGCTTCATTCATTGTCTTTATTCTTATTTCTTGGTTTCAGTTGCTCCCTTAACAGCTTTAGCTGCAGCAATCTCGGCTTCTTTCTGACCTTGCTCAAGTTCTTTTTGCATCTTACCGCCGTGTTTGACAAATTTACGCGTCAATGAAAATTCACCAAGACGATGTCCAACCATATCCTCGGTGATAAATACATCTATGTGATCTTTACCGTTATGGACCCCGAAAGTAAAACCTACCATCTCCGGGGCAATCTGACATGCTCTTGCCCACGTCTTAATAACTCCTGTTGTTATAGGATTCTTACCCTCTAATTTCTTAAGAATTCGAGGGTCAACATATGGACCTTTTATAGCAGATCTGGTCATGGTAAAACAAAAAGCGTCTAGCGCTTGTAGAGAAATATAGTATATAAATCAAGGCTTAAAGTCAAATTATGGTCACTTAAACATAATATGATCATATCAAAATCCCCTCTTGCGAGGGGGTTTTGAATCACGTAGATATTACCTAGCTAATAATATCCGAGATTAACCGTGATTTTTACCGCTCATTTCATTACGTAGTCGTTCAATAAAGCGAGATGCCGCCTCCTGTCCACCGAGACCGAAAGAGAGGCCTATAGCAAGAGAGACCGCGATAACGACACCAGTAAAGAGAGTCTGACTGAAGACTGCAGCAATACCAAGATGAGAGAGTGCTACAAGAATAGCAAAGACCCAAATAGACCATCTAGCAATAGCACCAACAAAATGTGATGACCCTATACCAGCAGTTTTTGCTGCCGTGACAACCACACGTCCAGTGACATCACCAATAACACCAGCTACAAGAAGAACCAGAACTGCAGCGAGTACTCTAGGAAGATAACCTAGTACTACATCCTGAAGGAAGAAATTAACCTGTGAAAGACCTAGGACATCTAGAGCTGCTACCAAAAAAATCACTATAACAAACCACTTTACTAAACCTCCAATGAACGCCCCGGAGTCAAGTTCAATACCTCCACGACGTACAAAAGTTTCGAATCCAGATCGACGAAGGGCATCATCGATTTTAAGAGACTTAAACACTTGCCAAATTGCTCGGCCAAAAAGTACGCCGACCAACCATCCAAGAGTAAGGATGATGATAGCAATAACAAGATTCGGGACGAAATTGACTATTCCCACCCAAAGATTCTGGAAAGATAGAGTCAATACCTCTCCCCATGTATTTAATAACATATGTTCTTAGCTGAATACTTGTGCAGATGCACTTAGCTTCTAATCATTACCACTCTTAAAAGGGGTATGTGTTACATTATACACCTATAAAATAAGGCGAATACATACTATCTATACAGGTGTGGATAATATTAAGACTATTACAACCATTAAATTCCTAATTTATTGATAATTTTTTTGTGTTTATAATCCAAGATGTCCCTTATAAGCTTGTCGTATAGACTTAGACGATATTGGAAATCAGTGGTTTCGAAAGCAGCGTAACGCAATTCCTTACCCACTTCAGCTTCTATCAATGAGATAATGGACAGTAATTTAGCCTGACTTAGATGATCCCCTACTACCAAAATATCGATGCGTGAATCGCGTTCGTGTAAAAACAGTCCAGAAATTAATATAAGCTTTATATTGCCAGCGCGAGAAATTTTCCTTATTATCTCTTTTTCTGTAATAGGAGTGACATCTATAAGGAAATTCTCAATAGCCGGTAAATACGAGTAAGAAGCGTCCAGTATAAACCCCTTAGAACGTCGTCTAATAAGACCCGCTCTGGCAAGTATCCTGACTTCTCTACGAGCTATATTTTGCTTCTCTTTAGCACGACTAGCGACTTGAGTAGTAGTAAAGATTACATTCGGATTAAAGACAAATAAGCGTATAATCTTGATTTTGGCTCCTCCGCCAAAGATGTAGGAAACCGATCTCATTCGCCTATTCTACTTACTTAAGTGTCACTTTGCCACCTGCTTCTTCTATTTGTTTTTTAAGCGCTTGTGCCTCCTCTTTCTTCATATCTGACTTAAGCATTGACGGTGCGGCATCCACTAGATCCTTGGATTCTTTGAGACCCAGACCAAGAACTTCTTTAACTACTTTAATGATGGCAATTTTATTTGTACCACTGTCAGTTAATTCGACATTTGCTGTTGATTTCTCTTCTTCAACAGGACCAGCAGTTGCAGGACCAGCAGTAGCTACGACAGTAGCAGAGACTCCGAACTTATCTTCAAAAACTTTTACCAACTCATTGAGTTCAAGTACAGACATAGTCTCGATCTCTTCTACAATTTTTTTGAATTTGGCAGGAATTTCCTTGTCCATCTTAGCTTCAGTGACGGGTTTTTTCTCATCCCTCTTTTCTTCTTTTGAAACAGGAATAGGAGCAACAGGAGCTTCAGCTTTAGAAATCTCTGGAGTAGAAGGGGTAATTTCTTCTACTTTTTCTTCCTTTTTTGTATCTTCCATTTTATTAATTTTTTAATTTAGCAATTTCTCCCAGAGCGACAGCTACGCGCTGTATGGGAGAGTTTATAATGTTGACAAATTTGCCACGAAGTACATCAAGTCCGGGAATAAGAGCGATCTCTTCCATTGCTAGCTTGTCCATATACTTGCCATCAAATATTCCACCGAGAATCTTGAGAGATTCTGGAAATTTCTTCTGAAAAGCATAAACCTCACGAGCTGGTGCGACTAGATCTTCTCCCCAAGCAAGTGCTAATTCTCCTTCGAGTTCTGGTTTTGTACCAGTAATCTTCTGAATATCGAGCACTCGGTTGGTTAAAGTCTTTTTAGCCACCATGTACGAAATACTTTCACCTTTCAAGGCGCGACGCATTTCGGTGGCTTTGACCACACCTAATCCGCGAAAATTGACAAAGACTAGAGATTTAGCATCTTTAAACGTCTTTTTTAATTTATTGACAATTTCTTCCTTTTTGGCACGATTTATAGCCATTTGGATTAACTTGTAGCTTTTAACTACTAGCTGTTAACTTTTAATACGCACGTAAATAAGGTAAAGAGAATTTGATCTCGATGAGTCTTCTGGCCTAGAACCTAGTCTCTAGCACCTGCTCATTGTCTTTGACCTTATGAGGGATACTCTACAGATATACAAAAATAAAGTCAATTAAAATTCATTAAATAAAAATAGTAATATCTTGTTATAAATTTATACGGAAAATCTAGAAATAACAGAAGTAATTTTAAAAATCTAACTTTCTTTGAGCTTTACCTCTTTCCTACTTTCCTACGACTAACAACAAATTTGTTTGAATATTTTTTGGCTCGGCGGGACTTCTGACCCTTGCCAGTTGGTTTGCCATATATAGAAATAGCGCGTCTGCGACCACGACCTTGCCTGCCTTCACCTCCTCCGTGCGGATGATCCACAGGGTTCTGCGCAGTACCGCGTACTGTAGGACGAATACCGAGCCAACGGTTTCTACCTGCTTTACCCAAATTTAGCAAACGATTTTCATTATTTGAAACTTCTCCTACAGAAGCCCAAGCATTGGCTGGAATTTTTCGCACTTCGCTTGAAGGCATTTTCAAATCCACATATCCACCTTCTTTGGCTAAAACTTCTGCATAGTCACCACCGGAGCGAGCTACTTTGGCCCCGCCATTATTTTTAAGTTCTACATTGTAAACAAAAGTCCCTACGATCATATTTCCTAAAGGTAGACGATTACCGGGTACAAGCGGAGCATTTTCAGATGCTACATAGGTATCACCAACTCGCGCGCTATTGTGTAGAAGCACATATCTTTTCTCTCCATCTTTATAAACTACAAGACCGATAAATCCAGAACGATTTGGATCGTATTCCACAGTCTTTACCGTAAACGGAATGTTGTGTTTGTTATATGAAAAATCAACATCACGGAAAAGACGTTTATGTCCGCCTCCTTTGTGCCGAGTAGTAATACGACCCCTGTTGTTGCGACCAACACCGCGTTTAAAACCACTAGTTAATGATTTCTCTGGAGAATTTGTTGTAACAATGTTACGGAAATTTATACCAGTCATGTTGCGACGCGATTTTGTTGTAGGCTTATACTTTTTCATTAAATTAATTCAATCTTATCTCCTTTCTTAAGATACACATAAGCTTTTTTACCACCACTCTTCACACCTTTTTTACCGCGGACAAAGACTTGTTTAGAAGGAATAGTTACAACATTAACTTTCTCAGGAGTAACTTTATAAGCATCGCGAACAGAAGCACTTATTGATTTCTTTGTAGCATTTTCTGCCACCTCAAATACATAAACGTTGAACTTATCTGCTCCAACAGCCGCCTTCTCGGTGATACGAGGTCGCAAGAGAACATTTTTTGGTTTTAAGTTGAGATTGGGCATAGATTAGCTTTTAGTTACCAGCTTTTTGCTTATCGTTTTAGATGAAAGTTTAGGAAATAATCCGAGAGAAACTTTTGGATTTTCAATGATCAGATACTTGTATTCAAGAAGTGCTAAAGGATTCAAGTTTCTAGCCTCTAGAGTTTCTATATTGCCTAAATTATCGAAAGCGCGTTCGACTTCTTTGTTCTTACTAGAGAAGGCAATAACCACTGCATTGTTTTTCTTTGAGAAAATATCTTCAAATCCTTTTATCTTTCCGAGAGAATTTAAGACCTTCACTGCTTCCTTAGTTTTAGGCTTAGCAAGCAAAACTGAATCAATGAAAAGTATTTCTCCATCGCGCAGTTTCCTAGAAAGAATAGTGTATAGAGCTTTGGCTCTCATCTTTTTTGAGACCTTGCGATCGAAGTTCTTGTCATTTCTCGGACCGCCAGTAACACCTCCACCCACCCAGATAGGAGAACGGATGGAACCGTGTCTAGCACGACCTGTACCCTTCTGTTGCCATGGCTTCTTACCACCGCCCCTTACTTCACCCCTGTCTTTGGTGTGTGCCACTGGTTTTCTCTTGGCTGAAAGTAGTGAATCCGCAACTTGTTTGACTAAGTCAGCATTCCAATTCACACCAAATATACTATCAGGCAATGTTATTGTTCCAACCTCCTTTCCTTCTATACTGTATATTGATGTTTCCATATGTTTTAGAATTATGAATTACGAATAATTAATTATGATTTATTCGTTATTCTTGATTCATCATTCTTTATTCCACTTCTGATTTCCACTACACTGCCTCGTCTGCCAGGGATAGCTCCTTGGATAAAAATCTCTCGAGTTTCAGGTAAAATCTTTATAACCTTGAGATTTTTTACAGTTACTCTATCTCCACCCATACGACCGGCCATGCGCATACCTTTGACCACGCGACCACCAGCCCGACCACCTCCACCAATGGAACCCGCCTCACGTTCAGAATGTTTTTGTCCATGTGAACGACGACCTCCTTTGAACTTATGTCTCTTTACCACGCCTTGAAAACCCTTGCCTTTAGACTTGCCAGAAACATTTACCATTTCACCCTCTTCCAATTCCAAGGTCGAACCTTGAGAATCTGAATCTAAGGTTCGACCTTTGGTACCTTCAGCCATAACTATGGTCACTGGAAATACTTCTCCGCTTTCATCGAAGATCTGGCTCATCTCTATTTTCTTAGCAAGAATTTTTTTCATTTAGGTTTATCTAGACTAACTTCACATCAATATTTACTCCGCTAGGCAAACTTAAGTTTGTTAGAGATTCGATAATCTTGGGTGTGGGATTTACAATATCAATCAATCTTTTATGTATTCTCATCTCAAACTGTTCTCGGGCGTTTTTATAGACAAAAGCGGCGCGATTCACAGTATATTTCTTAATCTCTGTCGGAAGCGGTATCGGACCGAGAACTTCGGCATCATAACGAAGCGCTGTGTCAATAATCTGCTTCACAGATAAATCAAGAATCTTAGACTCGTAAGCTCTGACTCGAATACGCAAACGCGAAGTTATTTCTCCGGTCTTTGATTCCGTCTTTGTACTCTCGGATTTCGCTTTATGGCGAACCTTATGAGTCGCTGGTGATGCGGCTTTTTTCGGTTTTAGAGGTGCTTTAGGCACTTTATTTTACTTTATAACTTTAGTGACAACTCCGGCGCCTACAGTCTTACCACCCTCACGGATAGCGAAGCGCTGTTCTTGTTCAAGAGCAACGGGAGCAACAAGCTTAACTGTAAAGGTTGCAGTATCGCCAGGCATTACCATCTCTACACCTTCGGCCAAAGTAACTTCTCCAGTTACATCAGTTGTGCGGATGTAGAACTGTGGTTTGTAACCAGTAAAGAATGGAGTATGACGACCACCTTCTTCTTTCTTCAGAATGTAAACCTCGGCAGTGAAATCAGTATGAGGTGTTACAGAACCCGGCTTAGCGAGCACCTGACCTCGGTGAAGATCTTCCTTCTTAACACCGCGCAAGAGAATGCCGGCATTATCTCCAGCAATACCTTCCTGAAGAGATTTGTTGAACATCTCAATACCAGTAACTGTAGTCTTGGAAGTATCCTTGATACCGATTATTTCTATTTCCTCTCCCACCTTCACCTTACCTCTTTCAATACGGCCGGTTACCACTGTACCGCGACCTTCTATAGAGAAGATATCTTCAATAGGCATGAGGAAAGGCTTGTCAGTCTCACGAACAGGAATTGGGAAATAAGTGTCGAGAGCGTCTGTAAGTGCCAAGATTTGCTTTGACCATTCATCATCAACTCCAGAAGCTTCAAGAGCTTTAAGAGCTGAACCTTGAATGATGGGAGCATTAGCGCCGTCGTAATCATATTTCTTCAAGAGGTCGCGAACTTCCTCTTCTACAAGAGCGATAAGTTCCTTATCAGGAACCATGTCACACTTGTTTAGAAATACTATGATCTTAGGCACACCTACTTGCTTGGCAAGAAGAATGTGTTCACGAGTCTGTGGCATCACGCCGTCTGTAGCGGCAACTACAAGGATAGCACCGTCCATTTGAGCGGCACCAGTAATCATGTTCTTAATGTAGTCTGCGTGACCGGGAGCATCCACGTGTGCGTAATGACGCGCATCAGTTGCATATTCTGAATGAGAAAGGGCAATAGTAATACCTCTTGCCTTCTCTTCCGGAGAGTTATCGATCTGGTCGACATTCTTGACTGTCGCTTGCTTACCCGCGCGGTGAAGCACATTCAAAATAGCGGCTGTCAGAGTAGTTTTGCCATGGTCAACGTGTCCGATAGTACCTACGTTGATGTGTGGCTTGGAACGATCAAATTCTACTGCCATA
>MHWM01000004.1:0-7817 GCA_001824135.1 Candidatus Zambryskibacteria bacterium RIFCSPLOWO2_02_FULL_39_14
TATCATACGCAAATTTATAGCCAGAATGATTTTACGTAAAGCAGACAGCGTTAGAGTGGTTACAAAAGAACTTAGAGACAAAATATCTGCTATGACAAAAGCTCGTATAAACATTTTACCCATATACATAGATTCTGCGCGTTTGGAAAGTGCAAAAGCATCTTTCGATTTACACACTCGTTTTGGTTGGCATTTCATACTTCTTGTCGTATCGCGTCTTGCTCCGGAGAAGAATCTGTCTTTAGCACTTGAGACTCTCGCCTTAGTCTATGATAAGTATCCAGATACAGGACTTGTGATTGTCGGTTCTGGACCAGAAATGGGTAGGCTAAAAGCATTAGCAAAAAAACTCAAAATTGAAAATGCAGTTGCTTTTGTTGGTTGGCAGGATGATATTACTTCTTACTATAAAACTGCCAATGCTTTTATTCAAACATCATTGTTCGAGGGGTATGGACTCTCACTTATTGAAGCTGGTTTATCTGGTTTGCCAATACTTACCACTCCAGTTGGCATTGCCAAAGAGCTGGAATCGGGTAGAGATGTCTATATATATCCAGCAGATCGTCCAGATCTCTTTGCTCTTGGGGTCTTAGATTTGATCAGGAATAATTTCAAACGTGAGAGTTTGCGAATCAATATGATGTACACACTTAAAAATAAACTGATTTCCAAAGAGGAATATTTGAAGAGGGTAATAGAGAATTGGCAGAGTGCATCTAAGCAAATTCAATAAAAGTGGGGAAACTTATTCGTTAGGAGGAAAGCCCCTTCTTCTTTTATAAATCACAAAAACCAAAATCAATAATACAAATACAATTATAATTATAATAGGATAAGAAACATTATCTGGCGTCGGACTGTACATGTATATCGATTCTCTCGCATTGAGAGCCGAGTCATAAGCAATAATCGTCACTTTTACCGACTTGTTTTGTTCTTGCAAAATATAAGTATCGATACTGCGAACAGGAGGCAGGTCGCCTTCTATTACTTCATAGTAAGCGATACCTGATTGTTTATCTGTAGTACTGAAGGATAAAAACTTTTTACCGTCAAAAACTGATCCTTCTTGCCCCAAATAAATTTCAAAAGGTTCTGGTGGCGTCTTATCATTTGAAGTTAAATTATTCCAATCATCAACAGACTGCGAATCTGACTTTTTAGACAAGACATCTATGACCAAATTTTTAACACTTACCTCATCTTTGGTACCTTTGCCGTCATTTAAATAAACAGAAAAATTATTAGGTGTCAGAGTGATTTGGCCTACTTCTTGCAATTTCAAAACAATATTGAAAATAATCGCGTCTTTGGAGTTTAAACCACCGGGGGACCCGCCAGCAAAAGAAATACTGGTATTGTCGACCGATGGCAAGGGTTTGCCAGGCCAAAGAGAGAATTTGGAACCCGATGTGTTGATATCAACCAATATACCAAGGGTTCCCCTTTGTTGATCAAGGGGAACCCTTGGTATATTGGTGTCGGTTGGATAGTCGAGCAAAACAGTGCCTTCAACCGCATTTATATTTTTATTTTCAGAATCAATACGAACGCTAAACATTATAGTATCCCCAACGAAAAAATCTGAATGACCCGTGTCTATATAAACATCAGAAGCAAAAACAAAGAGTGGGGAAATGTAAAATGTAAATATCAAAATGCAAAATGACAATGCAGAATGTAAAAATCTTAGTACTCGCTCATTTTGTTTGCCAGCCGAAGTCTCGGTGCAGGCGGGACTTTTGAATTTTGAATTATAATTTTTCATTTTGAGATTTAAATTTTCCATTATCTATCATTTTTTCCATTGGTAGAGCAAGATTGAGAAGTCTACTGAATTTACTTTATTGTCTTTGTTTATATCAACACAAGGATTTTTAAACGGTGGAAGTTTTTGCCAGAATGCGAGCAAGATGGAGAAATCAACAGAATTTACTTTACTATCACCATTAAAATCAGCTCCATTACAAGAAACGGCAGATACTCCACCACCTCCACCTCTTCCTCCACCACCTCCACCACCGGGAGGAGTAACAGTACCAGATTCAGCTGTAAATTGTTCCGTTGATGCCGCCCAGTTAGTTTCAGCTAAAGCTCGCGCCTTAACTTTGAACCAATAAGTTCCTACTGCTCCCACTTCATCTAAAGTCAACGACAGGTTTATAAAGCTTCCAGCGTTTATATATGCAGTATCTGATCCAGAATCTATATCATCGTTTCCACCACACAAATTATCTTCACTGCTTACAATACAGTACACATAGTAAAAGTCGCTTGCCGAAGTTCCCACGTTGTCAATTCTCACACTGGCAGTTATGGTCGGTATAATTCTGTCTGTAATTGCAATTATTTGAACGTCAGCTGGCGAGCTAGAAAGATTCCAATAATCATTTACTTTAACCGTTTCCCCATTAATGACGACAGAAACTACCGTCTCCCAAACACCACCGACGGCGCTACCACCAATACTGTAGCTATAGCTATATGTGCCGTCTGAATCTTTGGTCATGATTCCAGCGGGGACTTGGACCGTTCCGACGGAGTCGGTAATAACCACTGTTGGTAGAGCATCGGCATCCGTTGGTATAGTGGCGTAATTTAGAATCTGCAAGTTTGCTTTGTAAGCGGTGTTGACAGTGGTTTCTCCAAAGTCGGATAAAGTTACCGTCCAACCGCTTTCGATTTTGGCCGCTAGAGTTGAAGTGGCGGTGTCAATATAAGATTGAGTGGCAAGCGAACCTGTATCAAGACCAGCGCCGGTTAGGGTGCGGCTAACCGATGTCCAAACAGCCGAAGTCGTGTCAGTCACGAGAGTACCAAACGAAGTGAGAGTTCGACTGCTAAATGACCAGATCGAAGCAGGAAGCGTAGCAAACAAACTTGATGAAGCTGACAAAACAGCAGCCTCGGTGCTGGCGCCAATGACTGCCGCGAGAGATGTTGTCGCTACTGTCAAACTTTCATCAACCACCTCTTTAATTGTACTAGTCGAAACCAATGACCAATCAACGATAAAACTCTTATCTACTTTAACCAAGTCTCCCCTTTGTACAGTCCCGCAAATCATAACTGACGGCCAGACGCCGGAAGGGGCATCTGTCGCCGTTGTATAGTTATAGTAATGCCAGCCATCATCATTGGCCGTCATTAGTGTGGTTGACGAAACCATCTCCACATTAAGAGGATTGGATATCCCTATCCAGCAGTTTGTCGTAGTCGCGACAAAATCATCGTCAAAGACAAATTCGCCCAAGATAACGGTGCCACCAGGAGCGATTTTTTGATAGTTATTAGCAGACGCGACAGGAATTGAAAAAAAGCCTAAAAAAACAAAACAGAAAAATGAAAATAAAAAGAAATGAAAATTGGATGTGTAGTTCCTCATGGGAATCTTCTTCCGTCTGTTCCTTATAGTAAAATAATACCACACGCTAAAAACTTTCCACAGAAATCCACTAAGGGTTCCCCTTTGTTTTACAAAGGGGAACCCTTAGTGGAGAGACTTTCCACAGTTCAAATCATCTGTTGCAGTAAAATCTGATACAATTTAAGTCGAGGATTATAGACATGTTTTTACCTAATACAGATTCTTTCGTATTAATACGAAGGCCAATCGTTAAAACTGGTTTTCCTGTATTTTTACCCAATACAGAATCTTTTCTATTAATACGAAGGTCAACTGTTAAGCCAGAGTTTGCCCCCACGCCTGTTTTAGAAGAAACAGGCGTGGGGGCAGAGTCAGACTCGGGACAATCCGAGGTTAATGACCAGAAAAGAAGGAACTTCCTGAAAGTTGCGGGTGTGGCCGGTGCCGGCATTGTCGCTTCCCAACTCTTCTCGCCTAAAAAAGCTTCGGCTTTAATAATGGGTTCCTCGCCGACGACTGGTGTAATTGGTGTCAAGGATTCAACCAACGCGAGAATAAATCCCGCCACCGAAGAAACCGTCTCTACGCTCGCCACCGAAGCAACGTTAGACGAGGTTTTGAAGACGTCGGACTTAACCTTTGACGCCGGCTCTTTGCAAGTCAAGATTACTTCTGTCTCTGGCGAAGGTTCCAGTAGCTTTAGTGATTCAGGAGATGTGGCTCGAAGCGCCCTAGTAGACGGCGACCGACATGTCCAGGTCGATGTCTTGAGCTCGACACTGCCATCATCGGCTTCTACAGAGACAACGCTGCAGACTATTGCTTTTGGCGGCACACAATTTGCCCTTCGCCTGGCCACGGTTAGTGATGTCGATTACGTGGGGGAAGCGTCCATCGGGACAGCCACTTCGGCCGCATCATGGCGTATAAAGAAGGTCGACAGCGCTTCCGGCATTATTATCCAATGGGCCGACGGTAATGCGAGTTTTGATAACATTTGGGATAATCGCGCGTCTTTAACTTATAGCTAAGGTTAATTCAAAAGTTAAAAGTCAAAATGCAAAATTATAATTCAAAATTCAAAAGTGATATCCGAACTCGCTGTTTTAACTTTAGCTTAAACGTAATTACTGCTTGTGATTTGTTGCCAAATAAGCGAAGCGCTTGGGTTATATCCGATCAACTAATCAGATCGTCAACGTCAATCGGAGCAAATTTAATAGAAGGCCGAGCATCAAGTTCGAGACTGGAATTTAAAAAGTTCTATGAGATTGCATTAAAAAGCGCAAATGAAACGGTTTATTGGTTAGAATTATTAAGAGAGGCGAAGTTATTAGAAGCGACATCAGTAGATCCCTTGATTAAAGAAGCTAAAGAATTATGCAGTATGATAGCTGCCGGAGTACTCAAGCTTAAGGAGCGAAAATTTTGACTTTTTACTTACACTTATGACTTCTAAATTTTGACTTATGAATTATCTAAAGTTATCCACTCCCCAAAACTTATTGACTACGAATTGTTGTGTATACTGTAGATAAAGATAAGAAAAATATATGGCATACGTAGCAGCCGATTGGACAGTAGATAGACAAACGGGGAATATCCGTTACATAGGTGATGACCACAATGAGGCAGCGCCTTCATACGCAACCGTAATCGAAGCTCACAGGGCTTGGCAAGCACTTGCCGATAACGCTTCTTCTACAGGATCCGATGACGAGCTCGACATCACCGACAACACTCCATCTGATCGTTCAACCGACAACATCGTCACTTTGAACGCACCGTATAATATTGACGATGCTTCTTCTGAACACTTGTATGACGGTTCTATTATCCAAAATGGTGGTGCTGATATTTATGACGGTTTCGTAAACTTCGGTAACGCAACAGTTCAGATTCAGGTCCTCCAAAACGGCGCTATTCTTGCAGACGACTGGTGGAACAAAAGTACACCCACAGCATTACCACAACACTCAGGCGGCAATGGTGCTGCAACACTAACTGACGCTGGCGAAACTTATACCACGAATGAGTGGGTGGGATATACGATTTACAACACCTCAGACGGTTCGCAAGGTCTTATAACTGAGAACACAGACACAACTGTGACTGCGATTCTCTACGGTGGTACAGACAACGCCTGGGACACAAATGATAACTATGTTTTTGGCGCTCCACTCAACGCAAACTCTGCGGCTGGTATCTCACACCGGTTCATGTTGAAGACCCGAAGCGATGGCGCTGATATCGATGGACGTAGAGTGATTGGTTTGTCACGACGATTTGGTAACACATACTCAGAGTTCAAGGTCAACGGTACAGCGCGAGGTAACAACGTGTTCGCCCTCTCAGACGCGTCAGACCTCAACAACCAGACTTCGCCAACAGATGTTGCAGCATGGGATCAATTTGCAAACGACAATGTAGGGTTCGACAATTCACAAGACATTGACCTCGAAGGCACGCCCGAAGAATACTACTCACGTTGGGACATTGGAGGAGGAGCTACTCCCACCTCACCCACCATTAACAACCTCTATGAGTGGGCTAAGTGGATCACTACACAGAGTACAGCACTTACTATGTACGGTGTTTCTGGTGAAGTATTCCGAGGCATTACTCATCAAATCCCGTATGACACGGAATCAGGAGTCCTTGATGAGTCTAGCTATCTTGTGTGGGGTACAAACATAGCTTTTGACGCTGCGTCAACAACTGCAGGTACCGTAGGCGCGTTTTATACATTCTCAGGCTCAGGGGCGGTGGGGCAACTTCTTGCTATTGATGACGACACAGGTTCAGGTAATGTAATATTTGCCATTGAGTCAGGAACTGTCGCGGACGACAATGTTGCTAGTCGAGTAGACGGCACTGCTGACGATGGATTTACCGTATTTGGTACGCCAAGTGACCTTGCAGCCGCTGGAGGTGTTGGTGTGATTCTTGCTGACGACCCAACCGACAATATAGTGTGGATTCAGATACTCAAGGGTAGTGCTCCAGTAGACAACCTCAAATTGTGGGAAGCCACAACAGCCGGTGTGTATGATAACGATGCAGGAAATAGCGCCGTACAAAATGGTACATTAACCGACCGTCAGCCACTACTTACGAAGCCGTTCTTGGGAGCCTCAACCGGTTCTTCAATCATCGGTGGATACGGAATCGGTATTGCTTCAGAAGATCTTACCGCGTCAGACATCCTCTTTGACCTAGGCAATAACCAGATTACTCCACCAAACAACGTGACCGTTACTATTGGTGGGTTAATAACTAACGAGGACTACGTAACCGTTAATCAAAGAGGTTGGCGATTTGCCTATGACGGTGAGTCAGGTGGTACTTTTGCTGTAGGGAATACAATAACGTTTACTGTTAATAATACCGGTACTGCGACTATCGCCGAGGTCGTAGATCAGGGAACAACAGGGTACATTATTTGCAGCGAGCTTAGCAGTACTGAACAACCAGCAAACGACTCGCAAATTCAAGTTGGTGCAGGAGTACTTGCATTTGTAAACGGCTCATCTGCCTCAGACATCAACAAACGACAACTTACAATCGCAACAGCCGCATTAAGTGCCGCCAACATTACCTCAGTAGAAGTCAATGTGACAATCCCTTCAGATACTCCGTCTTCAGGAATTGTGCGCGTACAAGATGATAGTGGCTTCTATAGAAGGCTTGTGTATGATTCATACACTGGTGCTACGTTCACCATCAACCCAACTACTACTGAATCGTATGACGCAACTACGGCTACCGATGCTGACTTCAACTCAGTAGGTGCCGCAATAGGAAACAACGTATACATTGGGTACCTTGACAATCTTGCTACCGCTGATCAAGATACAAGAGAGTTCACCACCGTTTTCTCAGCAAACCGAAACCTATTCGTACGAGTACGAGACGGGGGTGGGACGCCAATTAAGACATTCGAAACTACAGTGACAATGAGTACAAGCGGTGGTTCAGCTACAGCAATTCGCACCACAGATCTTTAATTTGATAGGAAAAAAGCGAGTATATACCATTTCAGGTATACTAATAAGAATAGACATGAACACATCAACTTATAAATCGCTTTATAAATCACTCACACTACTCTCATTGCTCGCTTTTTTCGTTGCCCCAATCGGAGTATCGGCGGCAGTGTATGGAATGCCGGTGACGATAAACCACCCTGCGCCGAGAATAGGAGAATCTTTTGGTATATCTGTATCAATATCCAACAATAATGTGTTGATTGGTATACGTAATACTAGCTATGCCTCCCTCTTTGATGCCACAACAGGTGCATTACTTCAAACCTTCAACAGTCCTACTGGAGGAGGTGAGCTATTCGGCTCTTCTGTATCCATAGATGACGACAAGGTATTGATTGGTGCATATGTCGATGATACTGGAGCCACCGACACCGGCTCTGCCTACCTCTTTGACGCGA
>MHWM01000004.1:7846-8320 GCA_001824135.1 Candidatus Zambryskibacteria bacterium RIFCSPLOWO2_02_FULL_39_14
CTCTTTGACGCCACCACCGGCGCCTTACTCCAGACGTTCAACAATCCTACTTCGGTGTCAGGCGACAAATTCGGCTCCTCTGTATCTATATCGGGAGACAAGATGGTGATAGGAGTAATTGGTGACACCAGTCCTGCCTACCTTTACGATGCCACGACTGGCGCTTTACTCCAGACATTCAACAATCCTACGCCGGGGATAAACGAATCATTCGGCCACTCCGTATCTATTTCAGGCGACAAGGTATTGATTGGTGCATATGACGATGATACTGGAGCCACCAACACCGGCTCTGCCTACCTCTTTGACGCCACCACCGGCGCCTTACTCCAGACCTTCAACAACCCTACACCGGCACCTGATGACATCTTTGGCTGGTCTGTATCCATATCTGGCGACAAGGCATTGATTGGAGCGCGTCAGGACGGCACTGCTGTCTATGATGCCGGTTCTGCATATCTCTACGATGTGACG
>MHWM01000005.1 GCA_001824135.1 Candidatus Zambryskibacteria bacterium RIFCSPLOWO2_02_FULL_39_14
TAAGTATGAGCATATAAAGTTAGATAACTACTTCAAAGACCCAGAAACCTTCCCAATGAAAGAAGGTTTTAGAAATTGGGAACTTCCATCAAACTTAAAGTTTGATGAACTTATAAAAGACCTAGAAACACTTAAAAGTGGTCAGGAGGTTCATACTAAATCTTTTCCTAAAAAAGCAGGGGCACAGCCAGAGCCAATTACCTTGAAGCCAAAACCCATAATCCTTGTTGAAGGATTTATGCTCTTTAAAGAACCGAAGTTGAAGGAAATGATAGATATGAAAATCTATCTAGATATTCATCCCGAGATAATGCTTCAACGCCGAGCCATCCGATTTGGAGCTGACCATATTACCGACTACGATACCAAAGTGGCTATTCCAGAGTTCCTTGAATATGGCATAACCCAAAAGGATGAAACTGATTATATTGTGGATGCCACCAGAGAACAGTCAGAGGTTATAAGGGAAGTTAGGGAAATTATAGAGAAGTAACTACTTCGGCGAATGCTGGACATCGGTAGTAAAACTCACTTTTACCCTGTAGTAGAATGGTTCTAACTTCATCCAAGAAGCCCAGCTCGAGTCAGCGCGTTATCGAGAGACCGGAGAGCCTCAAAAGCTCTCAGGTTTCCGAAATAGCTGACATCAACTATTCCGCCATCGCATACCTGCTGAGTGTAGTATCCAGAACAAAAAATCACCCCTGATTGGTGCTTTTTTGTTATAATGAGTAATAAGTATATGACTTCATACAAACACACTCAAATTGGATATCTAATGCTGGTTGTTACGCTGGCCGTGCTGGTACTTTTCGCATGGCTTCAGATTACAGCTAGGGCTGAGCCATCTTCGTACTACTCCGGCACAAATTTTGCTTTTACCGCCATAATGATTGTAATTCTACTCATTCTTGCATCATTTACCACTCTGACAGTGTCGATTGATGAAAATTATCTTCGGATCAAATTTGGCTATGGTATTTTTCGAAAACGTTTTGTAATCAGTGAGATTGCTTCAGTAGAACGAGTAAAAAATCACTGGTACTACGGCTGGGGAATAAGATTGTGGCTGTGGCCCAAGATGTGGATTTATAATGTTTCCGGTTTCGATGCGGTTGAATTGGTTATGAAAAATGGAAAAGTGTATCGTATTGGAACGAATGCTCCCGGAGAGCTGGAGAATGCAATCAAAGCTCTGTTAAAATAACAATATTGAAAAATTTAAAATTCACAAGCTTAGCAGTAATAGTAATTCTTTTCGGCACAGCTCTTATTGAAGCTATTCAAAAACATAATTGGCTGGAAGTGACACTCTTTTTGGCTTTGGTGACAATAGCGCTTTGGGCAGATTTGCGAAAAAGATAGTCTGGGATAATGTATCGACCTGTATTGACATAATAAACTCCACGTGCTATCATATAAGATAGAAGCTCTGGGATTGACTCGGAGCCAAAACTGAAAGGTCTATCATGATTCGCACGTTTGCGTTGGTGTTCACTCTCGTTCTGTCGGTTCTGGTTGCCGCTTGCGGTACCAGTACTGTTCAGGACACAACAGATGGGACGACTGTCGATGTGGTAACGTTCAATGAAGATGTGGAAAGGATCGATAAGATCTTTACCAACATCAAAGTTGGGCGCGGAGTCAGCGAAGGTTGGGCCACCGAGGTCCGTCCCGGCGACACCCGTAGGATCAATCAGATCGTCATTGATCTCATGAAGATGGAAATTCTTCAGAAAGATCTCGACGAACTCGATCCGTCTGACCAAGTTGCTGGTCTTCAGAGCGACATTCGACAGGTCATGATTGACGATTTGAGGCTTGTACTCCGAATCGCCACGCGCGATGAGGAGTTGGGTGCACTAGGACAGTTTCTCCGAATTGCCCCCAAACTCGATACCAGCCTCGAGGAGGACTTCGGAACTAATCCGACGGAACTCAGGGCTGAAGCGCTGAAAATTGCGAGGAAGGATGTGGCTGAAATGCGCCCGCGTCTCCGTGACGGAGACGGTGATGCGATCGGCTACGTCGCCTCGGTCCTGCAGGAGTGGCAGTTCGCTCCCCAAGAGATCGGCCTGACAGCGCGGGACATGAAGTCCATCGGTCAGTAGCACAAATGTGCCGTGAGTCTCATTAGGTAACTCACGTAAAACGGTGTTAAGCTACCTGTCCGTTGTGTAGGACAAAGTGCTGATGACCTGAATGGCGTCGGAGAATATTTTCCGACGCCTTTCTTTTTTGGTATAATTTAAGATATGCAACGAGTTTTTATTATCCATGGTTGGGATGGCTATCCTGAAGAAGGATGGTTTCCGTGGCTCAAGAAAGAGTTAGAAGCAAAAGGTTTTGAAGTGTCTGTACCTGCGATGCCTGATCCATCAGAGCCGAAGATCGAGACCTGGATACCGTTTATAAGTAAATTAGTCGGTTCTCCTGATTCGAATACATTTTTTGTCGGACACAGTATTGGTTGCCAAGCAATTATCAGATATCTTGAAACCTTACCAGAAAATACGAAAATTGGTGGAGCTGTTTTTGTTGCTGGATTTTATAATCTTCGTAACCTAGAGACTGAAGAAGAGAAGCGTATTGCCGGACCATGGGTGAATACTCCACATAATGACGAAAAGATAAGAAAAATTGTCAACAAAGCAACTGCTATTTTCTCAGACAATGACCCTTTCGTCTTACCGGAAAATCAAAAATCTTGGAAAGAAAAAATAGGGGCTAAGATAATTGTAGAGCACAACAAAAATCATTTTAGCGGGAGTGATGGGGTAGATAACCTGCCACGAGCCTTAGAAGCTATATTAGAGATGATATAAATGAAAAAGATATTTTATTTTGTCGTAGTTATTGTTGCCTTCATTTTTCTTGTATGGTGGTTTGAACCTCGAGAAATAGTGGTAGTAACTAATTTTAATGAATGTGTTAAAACGGGTAATTTGGTGATGGAGAGTTATCCGCGCCAATGCCAGTATCAAGGAGAAACTTTTACAGAATTTATCGGTAACGAACTTGAGAAGATTGATCTCGTCCGCTTAGACAACCCTAGGCCAAATCAAATTATAACTAGCCCGCTTACTCTCCGAGGAGAAGCTCGCGGTTATTGGTTTTTCGAAGCAGATTTTCCAGTAGTGCTTACTGACTGGGATGGACTCATTATTGCACAAGGTATTGCCAGTGCAGTCCTTGATCCTAATGATCCAGAATCAACATGGATGACAGAAGATTTCGTACCATTTGAAGCTAAGCTTACATTTAGGGTAGAAAAAGATGTTTATAGCAAGAAGGGAACTTTAATATTACAGAAAAATAATCCTTCAGGACTGTCGGAACACGATGATGCGCTCGAGATACCTGTGGTGTTTGAATAATATAGTTTAAGAGGTTTTTTTCTTAGCAGCATCCAGTTCTTGCTGATGAAGGCGCATAGCTTCTCTTCTTTTGTCATCTATTTTTTCCTGGGTTTTTTCGATCTCTCTTTTTAAAGATCCCGTCTCTTCATCAAGTTTATGCTGTTTGTCAGTTTTTTCCCTTTCTAATTGTTCTATTTCCCTTTCTATTTCTTGTGTAGTTGCCATAACAGGTATTACTTAATATTATTTATATAATCTCATTATACCATATTCTATAATTAGGGTTATAATGTATAAGTATGAAAAAAGTTATTTGGTTTAAATTGAGGTTAGTAATGGGGTTGATTTTTCTATGGGCATTTTTTGATAAATTGCTTGGATTAGGTTTCGCCACTACTAAAGAAGCGGCATGGCTTTATGGCGGTTCTCCTACATATGGATTTTTGACACATGCTACCCGCGGACCGTTTGCTGGATTTTTCCAAGGATTGGCCGGTATGGCAGTTGTTGATTGGCTTTTCATGCTAGGTCTTCTTTTTGTAGGACTTACTCTCTTGTCTAATAAATTTATTATATGGGGAGCGTCTGCTGGTAGTTTAATGTTACTACTTATGTATCTAGCTGTTTTTCCACCAGAAAATAACCCTCTTCTTGATGATCATATTGTCTATATATTAGTTCTAGGTTTATTAGTCTTAAAAAGTAAGGAAAGATAACAAGAATTTTCAAAATATCGGCTTGCTTGATATATTGTACAGATAATGAAAGAGTGGCAGGGTGAAAGAGACGATTTTGAAATAGAAGGCGGACACAAACTTTCCGGTGAGATTATTGTTAATGCTTCGAAAAACGGCGCCACACATCTTTTTGCCGCCGCATTAGTTAATCGAGGGAAAACTGTTTTGCATAACATACCCCGTATTGAGGAAATAAATAGATTTATAGAAGTTTTTAAAAGTATTGGCATCAATGTGATGTGGGCCGATGAGCATACTGTCACTATCGAACCACCGTCAGAGTTTTCTATCTCGGAGATAAACAGTCGTGCTACTGGTAAGATCAGATCAGCTCTTATGCTCATCGGTCCACTCTCGGCGCATTTAAAATCTTTCAATTTACCTCACATTGGTGGTTGTAAGATGGGTGAGAGAACTATAGCTGCCCACCGCTATGCACTTGAAGATTTAGGGCTCAATATAATTACTAAAGAAAATTATTACCAGATATCGCATCGTAAACTAAAGAAAAATGAGGTAGTCATGTACGAATCATCTGATACTGGTACAACCAACGCTATCTTACGCGCTTCCATCTTGCCACAGAAAACCACTATAGATTTCGCTCAACAGAATTATATGAATCTCGATGTCTGCTATTTCCTACAGAAACTTGGTATCAAAATAGATGGAGTGGGTACTAAGACTCTTACCATAGAAGGTAATCCAAATATAAATATGGATGTTGAGTATTTCAACAGCGAGGATCCTATAGAAGCCATGCTTTTTATCACTATAGCTATCATCACTCGTTCCAAATTAACAATTAGAAGAGCGCCTATTGATTTTCTTAAACTTGAGCTTTTGAAACTTGAGAAGATGAGATTAGATTATGAGATGTCTAAACCTTATCTTGCTCATAATAACAAGACTAAATTGGTAGATATAACCATCAAACCATCTAAACTGAAGGCTTTATATGACAAAATACATGCTCAACCGTATCCGGGTATCAACACTGATAATCTACCCTTCTTTGTACCTATTGCCACTCAAGCAAAAGGTACTACTCTTATCCACGATTGGATGTGGGAGGATAGAGCTATATTCTTTACTGAATTGAATAAATTAGGGGGAAATGTTCGTTTAGCTGATTCGCATCGCGTATTTATAGATGGTCCTACAAAGCTCAAAGGGGCCACAATAGTGTGTCCGCCTGCCCTTAGACCAGCTGTGATGCTTATGGCTGCTATGCTCGGAGCAGAAGGTAAATCAACTCTACAAGGTGTTTATTCTGTCAATCGCGGTTATGAGAATATTGTAGGGAGACTCAATGCCTTAGGAGCTAAAATCAGGATACTTAATTAAAAAATAAACAGAAAAGAGACCCTACTTTGGGTCTCTCTTCTAAACTAGACTGCCACTTCTTCTTCCCCTTCCTTCTTAGGAGCCATTCCTTCGTCAGCTGGCATTTCCACACCTTCGTCAACTTTCTTTTCGTCTTCCATAATAATGACGTTGAATTATACTGATAATTAAAAGCACTTTTTACATATTAGCACCATTCAAAAAGAGATACAAGGTAAATTCTATAAAATGTTAAAAATTATGGCGTTATGTGGATAGCAGGAAATAAGCATTTATAAAATATATAAAGGACATATTATCTTTTATCTTCTCCTAGCCTGTATTTTAAAAGGTCAAAAATAATTATGGTCTAAAAGTCCTTGACTCCAAAAGGCCAAAAGTGTATATTCTGCTCCTGAAAACTCTCATAAGGGACGTTAGATTACTTACCTTTAAATAGGTTAGTTTCCCAATCTAGCGTCCCTTATGGGAGTTTTTATTTTGCCTTTAATTTGATACTTATTAAATTATGACATAAATAATAGATATGTATAATATAAATTGTGGATTAAAAAAGTTTGACAGTAAAAAAGGTGAGCATAATATTATGTATATAGACTGAAAACATTTTCCGAAGGGAAACCGGAAAGATGTGTTGATTAATTGACAGCATGATACAAGTTTTCCACACAAATATAAGTTTAAAAAACAAAAGCCACACGATTTCTTCGTGTGGCTTTTGTATTGTGTGACAAGAATAGGAATATAAGAGATAGAGGATATAAAAAATATCCCTTATCTCTTGGATTCCTGTGAATCCAAGCAGGTCGATAAAAATTATTAGCTAATAAAAATCAAAAATGATGAAAAAATTCTCAGCAATCTTTGTTATTGCAGCTCTCTTGGCTGTTGCTTCACCTGCATCGGCTTTCGTATTTCCAAGTAACAACAATGGCGGCGATATCAACATAACTGTTGATAATCATGCTTATGTTGATAACGACGTAAGCACAAAGGCTGATACAGGAGACAACTCCTCAAGAGGCGGTTCTGCTAAAAGCCGAGCTTCTGCAAGCGGTTGGTTTTCTGATGCTACAAGTTCCGCACGAGGCGGTAACGGTGGAAGAATTGAAACTGGTAACGCAGATTCAAGTTCAACAGTTCTTAATGATGTAAATGTCAATGACATCTCTGTTGAAGCTGACTGCGGTTGCAAGGGTGATATCAATGTTGATCTAGATAACGGTGCAGTTGTCAAAAATGACGTAAGCACTAAGGCTGATTCAGGAGATAACTCTTCTACTGGCGGTCGATCTAGAAGTAAAGCTCGAGCTAGTCATGGTGGTGATGCTACAAGCACTTCTACTGGTGGAAATGGTGGAGAAGTCGAAACTGGAAATGCAGATTCAGTTTCTGATGTTCGCACATACGTCAACACCAACATTGTGCGTGTCGTTAGGTAGTTTTTTCCAAGGTTCTCCGCTTGTATAAAAAGTGGAGACCTTCGGACGCGGTGCTGTTTGTAACGGCATTAATGGCACCGAGTTCGAGGGTTATGAAAAAAACTGTAAAAGCCAAGTGCATTTTAATCACCGCTGTTCTAGTGGTCTTACCTTCGAGTGTTTGGGCAGATACAGCGGTTATTAAAAACACAGTTAAAACTTCTGCCAATACTGGTGGACAGGATTCTCTATATTCAGATTTAGGTCAAGCTACTAGCCATGTTCAGATAAAAACTGTTGTAAATGGTGAAGTAATGGAAGATATTGACGAAACTGTCGTTATGCCATCGGGAGAGAATGCGGTGATAGAAAAGAAAATTGAAATTACCATGCCATCTAATAAGGCAGAAGACATGGTTGAGATTCAGGAATGGGTTGAGGATGAAGACAGTATTCAAATAGAAGAGAAGGAAATTTCTGTTGTAACTTTTCTAAGCAAGATTTTCAAATATGTTTTCTCAATATTTAAAGTTTAATAAAGTAGAAATTATAGATCAACTGGCGTCAGTAATAGTGATTTTTGCTTTGGTTGTAGTATACGCGCATCCTTTGAAAGTGATAGCCGAAGATGTGATAGAAGAAATACCTGTTGAGGAAACAGCCGAAACAATAGATACTGGCGATGCTTCTGCGGAAACTGAAGTTGTAAACCAAGTTAATATAAATGAATTAAATCCTGAAGAAACAGCTGAAAGTGGTGATATGCCTAGTACTGATGTCTCTATAGAAAATGAAGCGGAAATTAATAATAATGTAGAAACGGAAGCCGAGACTGGCGAAAATGAAGTTGAAGGCAGTGGAGAAGAAAAGATAAATACTGGCAATGCTTATGCAAGCGCCAATGTGGTGTCGCTTGTCAATTTCAATTTAGTAGAATCTAATGGCTTTTTATACCTTTTAAACAACTTTCTGGAGTCAATGGGGCATGTTGACCTGCGTTTGATTGCCCCCTCTTCTGGTAAGTCGTTGTATTCTATCCCTACTCTCAATTCTTGCGGTACTTCTAATTGCAATGCCACGACTACTGATCTTTCTGTAGAAATAAAAAATCAAGCAGAAATTTCAAATGCAGTTATCGTAAGGTCTTCCACTGGCGAAAACACTGCCACATCTACTAACAACGCAGGTATCAATACAGGTGATGCTTATGCTGGTGCAAATGTAGTCAATATCGCCAATACCAATATCATTAATTCTGATTATCTTCTTTTTGCTTTCAATAACTTCAGTGGCTGGGACGGCGATCTTATCCTTCCTAATGCAGATTTCTTTTCCTCTTTTTTCTCACAACCATCTGTTTCAGCCGCTAACATCTCGCATACCAACTCTGCTGGCATTGAAAACAATGTTACTACTTCAGCTGATACCGGAGGGAATGTGTCAGAAGGAGAGATAAGTGGAATAAATACCGGCGATGCTGTAGCTAACACTAATGTAACAAACATTGCCAATACCAATATCTTTAATTCCTCAACATTTTTTGTTGTTTTTAGGATCTTTGGCGCATGGAATGGTTCTGTATTCAACGCGCCGGAAGGGGTCAGTTGGGTTGAAACACCATCTGGTATAGAACTTTTCTCAAATGATACTGGTGGAAGTGATACTCTCGAGAAAGATTTAAATATCAATACAAACAATACTGCCAATATAAATAACAATGTACAAGTTATCGCTCTCACCGGAGAGAATAAGGCTACGAGTATTGATGGAGAAGCTTCTATAAATACAGGCAATGCTTACGCGGGTGCCAATATAATTAACATTGCCAATACCAATATTGTCAGCTCCAACTGGATTGTCGCACTCATAAATATATTTGGTGATTGGTCTGGCAGTATTTCATTCGGACAACCAGACATCTGGGTCGCTACACAGGTAGAAGCACCGAATCCGTTACTTTTCAGTTCTGAACTGGTTTTTCATACCACAGTGGCCAACCGTGGTGATGCGTCGGCAAGTAAAGTTAAATTCGAAGGTCATTTTAGTGACAAACTAGTACACTTTGATAAAGAAAATTTGTCTGGGAATTACGTATGGAATATAGGAGATTTAAAACCGGGAGAAGTGCGCGAGCTTACATATACTGCCAAAGTTGGAGATGGTATGGAACATATGTGGCAAGATGCTCTTGTAAAACACGACTTCAACGTTAGTGCTTATGAGACAGATGCTAATTATGAAGACAACTCTGACACCATTTTTCTGCCAATTCAACGTCCAGTAAATAATTTATGGTCTTTTAAAGATCCGATTAAAATAAAGACCAGTACTTATCCATCTATCTCTGTCAACAAGACAAGCTCGAAAGCAACCACTACTGCCTCCAGTACAATTGGATATACCATAAAGATACAAAACAGTGGTGGAACGGCATTTAAAGGAGTTCTTCATGATATTTTAGAAGATGAGAAAGGAGAAGTTATAGCCGAGAACAACTGGGAGTTAGGAGAAATTTTACAAAATGAAGAAATTTCCGTGTCTTATGAAGCAATTTTTAATGCCAGTACAACACCTGGTATGTATACAAATTATGCTTGGGTTGAAGCGTCTGGTAAAGACTATAAGTATGGCAACCTCGTCTGGAATGAAGCCGATTCAAATCTTGCTACTACAAGTATTGTAGTTATAGGAGACTCTTTAGCCACAAATACTGATGTAGTTATCACTAATATAAAGATAGAGGTGGTAGAAGACATGGAATACGTTCTAGCCTTGCTTTCTCAAGCTCCGAAAGTGATTATCAATGAAACACGTACTTTGGAGCCAAAAATCATTGCAGAACCAGAATCTACAGATACAAATGAGCCTAGTAGACAAAAAGCTCAAGAAAAAGATAACTTCAATCCATGGTTGCTTGTTTTCTCTAGCTTTTTCCTAATAATGAGACCAAATACTAAAAGAAATATCACTACACTTTTCTAAATAAGTAAATAGTAATCTATCCACATTTCACCCACAGGTAATTCACAGAGTAATATACAGAAATAACTATCTATTTATAGAAATCAATACTAGACTTGATTCTAGCACACGCCTCGTGGGAAGGGCGAGTGGAATTATAAGTTAATAATTTAATAGTTAATAGAAATTACTCATGAAAAGAATTCTTTTAAGTCTTGGAATGATTGTCTTCGTGGGAGGAATCGTAGCCGGTGCTACCGGAGCTTTCTTCTCTGACACAGAGACATCAACCGGCAATACCTTCGCTGCTGGTGATATCGATCTGAAGATTGATAACGAAAGTTATGCAATTGACTTTAATGTTCCTAACTTTAATGGTAAAGCTACGGGACAACTCGTGTTCAACCCAGCTACATCTTGGGATCTTACTGATCTAGTAGCAGGAACACACAAGTTTTTCGACTTCTATGACTTGAAGCCGGGTGATTGGGGTGAAGATACTATCTCAATCCACGTTGGTTCAAATGACGCATGGATGTGTGCAGCAGCTCGTATTACTGATGATTCTGATCAGTCTCTAACTGAACCAGAACTTGCAGATGATACAGCTACATCAACACCTCCAGGTGCTGGATTAGGTGAGCTTGATTCGGAACTCAACTTCGCATTCTGGAATGATGACGGTGATAATGTCTATGAACCAGTTTGCGGGACTGATCAAACGGTAAGCTGTGTTCCAGAAACTATTTTCCTCTCAGGTCCACTAAGTGGTCTTGGAGCACAAGGACAAATTACTCTAGCTTCACCAACAGGAGGTGCATTTGGTAATTCTCCTGTTCCTGGTAATACCGATGTGTTCATTGGAAAAGCATGGTGCTTTGGAACTATGGGAACACCAGGTATTGGTCAAGATGGTTCTGGTAAAACAGGTACAGGCACCGGGGATAGCACTAATGGTCCAATTCAAAGACCAGGAAGCGTCACATGTAATGGTGCGACTGTAAACAATGCAGCTCAGACAGATCAAGTTCAAGGTGATATGCAATTCTACGCAGTACAAGCTCGTAACAATGCAGAATTTAGTTGCGAAGTTGACTACAGACCAGACTGGGGAGACGATAATATTTAAGGGTAATCCTCTCTAGCCGTTCAAGAACCATCGCAAGATGGTTCTTGCGGGCTGGATGGGATTCATTTCCAGCTTTAAAAACTAATTACAAATTCCAATCTACGGGGAACGGGTTGGCTACAAATTATCATGCAACGAATAATACTTGGGCTCGTGACAATTATCGGAGCGACAGCACTCATTATTTCTGGAGGGACAGGCGCTTTCTTCTCTGATACAGAAACTTCTACAAGGAATACTTTTGCCGCAGGAGCCATAGATTTGAAAATTGATAATGACAGTTACTACAACAGCAACCGTTGTACAAATGTTGGTACTGTTGAAGATCCTATGTGGCAGTGGCAGGGCAATGCACCTTTTCCAGTAGCGGGGACAGAGTGTTCAACATCTTTTCCACTCTCTGATTTGGATGATGGTCTACTTTTCTTCAACTTTACTGACTTGAAACCCGATGATGAGGGAGAAGACACAATTTCTATTCATGTCCAGAATGATGCTTGGGCATGTATGGATCTAACACTGACTGCCGATGACGACGTTTCAACAACTGATCCAGAGAGTGTGGTTGACGAAGAGAATGATCTAACCAACTTGTGGGATGGTGAACTTGCAGACACTATTCAAATGTTTTGGTGGGCAGATGATGGTGATAATGTATACGAAGTCGATGAGCAAGATTTATCCGGTGGAGTCAAAACGCTTACTAATCTTGCAACAACTACCGGAGCTTTCTCTATAACTCTTGCTGATTCAACAGGTAATGCGTGGGGTGGAAATAAACCACTTCCTGCAAACGAGACTGTCTACATTGCGAAGGCATGGTGTTTTGGAACACTCGAACTTACTCCTGTGCCGGGAAATGGAGGTGTCAATCCTTCAATAAATCCTGGTGTGACATGTAGCGGGACTCTCTTGGGAAATGAAACTCAAACAGATATGGTCCAGATGACACTTGCTTTCAGAGCGGAACAAGCGCGACATAATGAAAACTTCCGTTGTAACCCACCAGAGGAACAAACTGGGACTCTCACGGTCAATAAAGCGCTTCTAGTCTCGACTGGTGGTATTGAAGTCAATGACTTCACACTCCACATTATTGGTCCAAATGGCGATGAAATAGTAACTGATGAAGTACCCGTTACCAATCTTCCAACCGGTTCTTACACTGTCTATGAACAAATCACCGGTAATGTAGCTGGCAAGACATTCACAGTGAGCTTTAGCGGTGCTTGTTCTAATAGTCTAAACGTAGGCACCTCTTCTCCATTTGCCTTGAATCTGAATGACAACATCACCTGTACTATTCTAAATAACGAAATTGGTGATGGTATCGGGGATTAACCTTAATCTAGTTAAGTCTGACTCTTGAATAATCTCAATGTTTACAACAATCACAAAAATTGTTGGGCGCGGAATATTCCTTGTAGGATTCTTCGCGCTGTTAGTGTCGGCTTTGTATGCCAGAGGTATTGAGCCTGGTATTACTTTCGCCACCTATGGTATTGATTTGAAGATTGATAGTGAAGCGACTTACAACGGATTTCCTGTACCTTCCGGAACGTGGGTGTTGAAGAATTTGGTGCCCGGTGTTGATAAATTCTGGAACTTCGACGATGTCAAACCCGGTGACTATGGCGAGAATACTATCAGCATGCATGTCAAGAATACTGACGCATGGCTCTGTCTTGATTTCAAGAACTTGAAACAAAATGAGAATGGTATCAACGAACCTGAGTCTCATGAGGATGGCAACGGTGATGCTAGTGGAGAATTAGCCGAGGTTATGGAGTTCTTTGCTTGGAAAGATGATGGCGACAACATTTTCGAGTTAGGAGAGGAACCAATTTTCGGCACTACAACACAACGAGCAATAGAAGTACTCAATGAGAAGACTTATACCATTGGTGATGCTAGAGAAGATAATTATTGTGGAGTGAATCAATCTCGCTTTGTCGGTATTTACTGGTGTGCTGGTAATTTATCGGTAGATGTGTCTAATGCCAAGATCACTTGTGATGGCTCTGGGATCGGCAATGAGAGCCAGACTGATTCCATGGCTGTTGATGTTTCTATCCGCGCTCTGCCTGCTAAAGAGAACCCGAATTTCACATGCACAGGAGAAGAATTAGATAATCCTGAAGGATGTAGCCCGGGGTATTGGAAACAGTCGCAACATTTTGGCAATTGGACAGCTCCATACACACCAGATACTCTCTTCTCAAGTGTGTTTGAGAACGCATTTCCGGGAAAGACTCTTCTCCAAGTTCTTAAACTAGGAGGCGGTGGGCTTGATGCATTAGGTAGACAAACTGTAGCAGCTCTTCTCAATTCGGCTAATACTGATCTAAATTTCTCTTACACTACGGCGCAAGTGATAAGCATGTTCAATAATGTTTTTCCTGGTGGAGATTACAGTAAGCTTAAAGATAAGTTCGAAAAGCAGAACACTATATTCTGTCCACTCGTAAATAAAAAAGAGGATGTAAACCTACGGATATTTCCTCAAAACAGAAGATGAAAAATTTCCTTAACAAAGCTCTATACGGTATCTTTTTTTTCCTCCTAATAGGGATAGTGGTACTTTTTCTTGCACCCACTCTTCCTTTTAAGAGTAGTGTAGAGATCAAGATTGTTAAGTCTGGGTCCATGGAACCAGCCATAAAGACCGGCAGTATCGTCATCATCAAATCAACCGGTGTGTATAATATTGGAGACATAATCACTTTCGGAGAAGATACTCCTACTAATTATCCGACAACTCACCGTATTGTAACTACGAAAGAGATTAATGAAGAAACATTCTATCAGGTCAAGGGAGATGCAAACGAAGAAGCGGATCCTACTTTAATCAACAAGAGAGATGTTATTGGTAAAGTTATTTTTACCATACCTAATGCTGGTTACATTCTAGACTTCGCGCGTCAACCTATAGGATTCATTCTTCTTATAGCATTCCCTGCGGCGCTAGTAATACTCAATGAGCTGGTAGATATAGTGAGGGAGATTCGCAGAACCTTACGTCGCAGGAAAGATGATCAAGATGATTTTCATAGTGATACCACAGTAGAAATAGTATTGAAAAGATCTTCCCAAATGGATGACGTGTTTCGTCCAATGAAACTTATTCGCCACACAAGTAGCAAGAAGAGGCGAGACCCTCTAATAGCTAGTGTTCTAATCCTCTTCGTAAGTGGACTGATCTTTACTCGCACAGGTGCAACTTCTTCTTACTTTGCTGACAATGAACACTCTCTAGGTAACACTATGTCCGCTATGTCTTTCGAAATTTCTGCTAACGCTTCACCGACAGAATCTTATGTGGGGCACGCTGGTGGTTCTAGTGTAATCTCTACTGTTACTCCTAACCCTGTTGGATTACCAAACGAGTACAAGGTTAGTGTAGAAAAGATAGCCGGTTCAGACACTTTCTGCCAAGCATTAAATATGGTTTCTACCAGCACCCCGCCTTTTACTTATGATGGATTGATGCTTAATTTTGTTTCTCCACCAACGATTTTCTCTGGTGAGTGGGCATTTGAAATCTATCTCTCTCCAGATGCAGAAGGTATAAATTCAGATGATATTTGTAGTGTAAATCTGGTTTATTTGGCGAAGACTTGGTTAGAAGATAAAGGTGTGTATGGTGGTTATTCTGATGTAGAGAAAGTAACTTTGATATTTAAATTTGATGAGCAAGAAGAAGTTGATGCACAAGAATTAGAATTCCAATTTATCCAAAATTTTATCCAAGATGAGGTAAAAGAGGATACATCCACAACAACTTCTAAAGTTGAGCAGGAATCTACTGAAGAAGAAAATTATGAAGAAGAGATTATAGAGGAGGAAAGTATAAATATTGAAGTAAGGGAAGAAGAACCAGAGCTTGCAGAAATTGAAGGATGAAAATATA
>MHWM01000006.1 GCA_001824135.1 Candidatus Zambryskibacteria bacterium RIFCSPLOWO2_02_FULL_39_14
ACTGCCACCCGTAGGTGTATGGACCGTGTCTCAGTTCCATCGGTGGGGGTCACCCTCTCAGGTCCCCTAAGCGTCATCGCCTTGGTAGGCCATTACCCTACCAACTAGCTGATACTTCGCAGGTCACTCAGAAAGCGGATTGCTCCTTTGGTATTTCTACCACATTTGGGATTACCTCCGCTTTCGCGAAGCTATACCAAACTTTCCGGTGTGTCCCTACGTGTTACTACCTCGTCTGCCACTAACATTACGGCGCTTTTGATCTTGATGTAATCGCAATCTTGAGCAATTGTAATGTCCGTTTGACTTGCATGCCTCATCCACGCCGCCAGCGTTCATCCTGAGCTAGGATCAAACTCTAAATATTAACCTGCCTCCGCATAAAGCTTCGGCAAGGTACAACGGAACAAAAGAGAAAACGATATAAATCATTCTCATCTTATGCACACTCTTGAGTTTAGATTATGCTCATAGTCACACTCTCTAGTTGCTTTTTCGAAAATGTGGCTGGTTTCATTTTTTAAGAAATAGAACAGTTTCTTGCTTCGACCGCCATAGCCTTAGCGACGGCGGTCACTGTTCTCATCTCATTCAATTGTAAATGTACCTGTCTCAACGACAGGTTTATGTGTAGTTAAGACGTGGGAGTAAGTATACGGATATTCATTTCCTTTGCAAGCTCTAATCCAGTTAACACCATAGGGTTACATTTTTAAGAGCTATAGATATTAACTAAACAGTAAATGAGATATGTAAAACTCCATGATATAATTAAAAAGTTATAACTTAATACACAAAACAAAGGATATATGAAAACAGACCTTATGTTTATAAATAAAACCTTATTCGCAACAGTAATAGCTCTTTGCCTTCTAGTTACTGGTATTATCAGCAATTTAGCATTTGCCAATACCGCTAACAATGATTATGTGGAACCAATTAAGGTGAAGACTGAGAACAGTATGGTGGTCAAAGATAAATCTCTTGAAGGGTCAAAAATTAATCTTTCAATAGACCAATCTGGATCTGTTAAATTCGGTGGAGCTAAATTTATCTCTCTCTCAGGATCAAATGTTTCGGTCACTATCTCTGGACTTCCTTTAACTCTTGTCACAAATTCTAATACTCAAATCATCGGAGTGACAAGCATTGGCAATATTAATTCTGATGACATTCTCTCTGGAAAGGGAATCATTGACCAGTCAACTGGCACTATCACTCTCTCGCTTCTTAGGGACGAATCTCAGTCGTCTGTGATGATTACTGACTTAGAGAAACAAATTCAATCGCTTCTTGATCAACTTCGCAAATTGCAGGCTCAGTTCAATAGCATTAGATAAACTCTCAAATAGGAGACTTACAGCCATGTGACGGTTTGTAAATAAGAAAAAACACTACATTGAAGTGACTTTCTACAACTTATACTAATTTTTCTGCAATTTGTAGAAAGTGACCAGTAACGGAGACGCAACAAAGATTGATGAGTAAGTACCAGCGATAACTCCTATTAAAAGAAGGAGTGTGAAATCCTTTGTAGCCGATGAGCCGACTATATAAAGTACGGCAAGAACAATAAGTAGAGTAAGTGAAGTATTTATGGAACGAGCTATTGTCTGAACTATCGAATTACCCACTGTAGTTTCAAATTCTTCTTTTTTATTCATTTCGACGTTAACACGCAAGTTTTCACGCACGCGATCGAATACCACAATAGTGTCGTGGACAGAGTAGCCGAGGATAGCAAGAAGTCCAGAGACAAACAGGAGATCTATCTCAATTCCTAGCGCATAGCCAAGATATACAAATATCCCTGTAGGAATTACCACATCGTGTGCCAGAGCGACTATAGTCACCAAGCCATACTTCCACGAACTCACAGGTCTCGAAATATTGCGAAAGGCGAAAGTTATAAAAAGCACTATCATTAGAATCACCACTAAAATAGCCTTTATAGCCTTGCTCTTAAGCTCTGCACCGGCAGTCGGACCAATGGTATTCTGTCTCTCGATAGTCGGAGTACCTAGAGCTTTATTTAAGGCAATCCTTTCATCGTTTCCCAATTCACGGGTTCTGATAATATAATTAGTTTTTCCAGATGGTCGAACAGAGAATCCCCCGAGACTCAACCTTTCAATATTCGATTCAATAAGTTCTTTCTCCGGTCTTTCTACATACTTTGCTTCCGTGATAGTGCCACCCTTAAAATCTATGGAGAAGTTAAATCCGTACGTAAATATCGCCCAAGCCGATAGAGCTAGAAGGACCCCAGAAAGTGCAAACCATATTCCTCTGTATTGTACAACGAACATTTTATTTTATGTGGAAACCATTACTGAATAAGAATCTTTTAAACTTGCTCTCCGCGCCAGTCAACTGCGGTCTCGGAGCAATGGTGAAGAGAAAAGTGCGCGATACTGTGATAGCCGTAAACATAGAAACAACAACACCGACTCCGAGTGTAAGCGCGAATCCTTTCACAGCCGAAGTGCCTAGCCAAAAGAGAATGATTGCTGTGATAATACTCGAGATATTTGAATCACGTATAGAAAGCCACGCACGACGGAAACCTTCGTGAAGCGCATCATGAATACTCTTTCCTTTCTTCAATTCTTCCTTACTACGTTCAAAGATAAGCACGTTAGCATCCACAGCCATACCAATAGAGAGAATGAACCCTGCCATACCAGCCGCGGTGAGTGTTACCGGTATTAATTTAAAGAGCGCAAGAGAGAGAATTATATAAGAAGAAAGGGCTACTACCGAAACAAGTCCCGGCAATCTATACCAAAGTATCATAAAAACAGAAAGAATAAGAAAACCTATAATCCCCGCTAACACGCTTGTTTGAAGAGCTTCTCCTCCAAGAGTAGCCCCTATTGTTTGTGAGGTAGCAAGTTCAATGGGAATTGGCAGAGCACCATAATTAAGATTGCGCGCCAATTCTTTAGCTTCTTCTGGTGTAAATGAACCAGAAATCTGTGCTTTACCATTTGTAATCTCATCCACAATAACTGGAGCAGAAATAACAACTCCGTCTAATACAACTGCCAGAACTTTTCCCTTATGTTTGCGAGTAATATCTGCAAAGAGCTTACCGCCCTCGCTGTCAAACTCAATACTGACTAAAGCCGCACCAGTTGTAGAGTTAAACTCCACACGCGCATGTGATAGATAACGACCAGACAAGCCGGTTGAAGTAAATACTTTATCTAAACTTATATTGGGATTCTTTTCCAACATCTCTTGAGCATTATCCAATGCCAAACGAAATTCAAGTATAGGTGTTTGACCTATCGACTCCACTGCACGATCAAGATCGGTCACACCCGGCAATTCGACTATTAATCTTTCTTCCCTATTGCCAGAAAGAAAGCCTGCGCTCTCAATCTGCACTAAAGGTTCAGAAACACCAAAGATATTTACCCTTCTCTCAATAACCTCTTTGAGACTCTCCATAGCACCAGAAACATCTTCTACTTCATGAGTATCAGCTTTGTATACAAGCTCTGTACCACCAATAAGATCTAACCCAAAACGAAATGGAAATCTCGCACCAGCTTTCTCACTTCTTACTAAAAACCAACCCACGAGAGCTATAATTACAAGCAAGGCAATAGAGATGAAAGTGTGTTTATTCATATGTTATGCGGCATTATTACAAAATTCTTATCTGCCTGCAATGGATACAAGTATCTTGAGTGTGCGTAAAGCTATTTTTATGTCTAAAAGGAACGATCGATTTTTTATATAATAGAGATCATAAGATAACTTTCTAGCAGTTTCAAGTGTATCAAGATTGTGATGAGGGTGAGCATCATGATAGATCTGCGCCCAACCAGAGAGCCCTGGTTTGATCAGATGTCGCACATTGTAATAAGGAATTTCTTTTTCATATTGCTTAACAAGTGATGGCAATTCTGGACGTGGACCTATGAGAGAGATATCACCTCTTAATACACCCCACAGTTGCGGGAGTTCATCTATACGGCTCTTCCTCAGGAAAGCTCCCACTCTGGTTATTTCATTTTTCATAGAACCATTATAATTACCATTATCATTGACAGTCATACTGCGAAATTTCAAAATCTTTACGACTCTATTATTGGCACCAACTCTTTCTTGAGTAATAAATATCGGGCCTCCATCTTCTAGTTTAATAGCTAAAATAACAAAAGGATAAAGAGGAAGAGAAATAAGCAATGCACAAGAAGAAATGATTATTTCTGAAAGACGTTTAAGACTGTCATAAGCCATATGCGGAGCTGTAGAAGATATGTTTTCCAAAAACCAATTGTATTTTAACAATGAGAGAGGTACACGATCGAAGATGTCTTCATAAATCTTATGCATATCTATAAAGTTTATTTTAGAGAAAATAAGGTTATAAAGGTGTGGTAAAACTGGTTCAATATTTTTATTGGCAAGATCAATAGCAATGATTGAGACATCCTCGGAGTAAACATAAGAGACAATCTCGTTCCAGAAACCTTTTTCGTCAGCACGGTTGAGATCTACAGAAGAAATAAACTTGAGATTATATATAGTATTGTTATTGACTTCTTCATAGAGCTCCTTCATTTCATCTCCAGAACCGATAAGAATAGCGTTGTTCGGATGACCTCGCCCTATTATAAAGTATCCGTATATCCTCCAAGCAAGTATCAGTATAAAAGAGACAAAGAGATATATAAACAGAATTGTTTTAGGAGTAATGCCAAAAAATGGTATGAAGTAGAAAAAGACTACGGCTACAGACGAGTTGGCAAGTTGAGTACTGGCAAGAATACTCGGCAATCTCGACTTGAGAATAACTGTATGCTTCTCATACAAACCGGCTATATAGAAAACGAGAATCCACATAGCAAAAAGTAGGCTGAATGGTACCAAGTGTATTGAGAAAAGTTCTCTTGATGGTATCTCAAGATTACGCAAGAGAAGCGCAAGCCAAAGAGAAACAAAAAAGAATATTAAATCGCCCACAAGAAGGACGGATGACTCTCTTCTATTTAAGAAACTCATGAACGTGCATTATACAACAAAACCATTATAATGACCATAAGGTATGAAAATCATCTACGGCATAACTAAATCTAATTTTGGAGGTGCACAACGCTATGTCTATGACTTAGCACAGGAAGCAGACAGGCAAGGAAACGAAGTGATAGTACTTTGTGGACAGAGAGGAATACTTGTCGAAAAGTTAAGAGAGAAAAATATAGAAGTCATTACGCTAGAAAGTCTAAAACGAGATATATCTTTAATAAATGAAATAAAATCATTCTTAGAGATTATAAAAATACTAAAGAAAGAGAAGCCTAATGTTTTTCATATCAATAGTTCTAAGATGGGAGGACTGGGGGCACTAGCTGGAAGAATTATGAATTTGTATTGGAAGTTAACAGCTAGAAACTTTAAGATAAAAGCTATCTTTACATCTCACGGTTGGGCTTTCAATGAACCAAGACATGTATGGCAGAAAATTATTATAAAATTTTTTACATGGGTAACCATACTTTTAGCACATAAGACTATATGTGTATCAAAAAAAACGTTAAGAGATGTAATCAAATGGCCTTTTGTAAAAAACAAATTAATTGTGATTCGCAACGGAGTATCAGCATTTAATCTTGATAAACGTAAAGATGACTCATTTACAGTTGGAACGATTGCAGAACTACATAGGATAAAAGGTCTAGACATATTGCTTACAGCCTGGAGTAAATTTACAAAAAGATATCCAGCAAAACTTATTATCATTGGTGATGGCGAAGAGAAAGAAAATCTCATAAATATGGCTAGAAATCTAGGTATTTCTAAATCGGTTGTTTTCAGAGGTTTTATAGACAATGCTCGTTCCCTACTATCTAATTTTGATATATTTTGTATGCCTTCTCGTTCTGAAGCTATGCCTTATGTATTACTTGAAGCGGGACTAGCTGAACTGCCAGTCATTGCCACTTCCGTTGGAGGTATGCCGGAAGTTATTGAAAACGGTTTAAACGGTATCTTAGTACCTGCTGAAAATGCGGATATACTCTTTTCTTCGCTTATTCTCTTAGCAGAAGATCAGGATTTGAGGAAACGTCTTGGAGCACGTTTAAAATCTTCAATTCTAGAAAACTTTTCATTTGACAAGATGGCGCATAATACACTTAGTCTATATTAATTTAACTTTGTAACCTTGGCCCTTGAGAATGCCGCTTCATACTTGAAAGTATACCTAGAGCAAACCACTCTGTTAATAAATGAGACCCGCCATAACTCATAAGCGGAAACGTTATTCCAGTCACAGGAAGAACACCCATATTCATACCAGCATGAACTGCAATATGGACAGTAAATAATATAGCGACACCTAAACCGAAGAAAGTATCAAAATTAGTGGCAGCTAATTGAGCGTTGCCTACGATTCTTGTAAGTAATGCAAGACAAAGTGAAAGAAGTATTATAGTGCCGACAAATCCCCACTCTTCAGTAAAAGCAGCAAAAATAAAATCCGTCTCATATTCTGGTAAGAATCGTAGTTTGGACTGACTACCTTGACCAATCCCTTTACCAAAAACTCCGCCAGAACCCACAGCAATAGTTGATTGATAAGCATTATAACCAGCACCTTGTATATCTGCGAGCGGGTGGATAAACGAGACTATACGAGCTTTCTGATAAGGAGCAAATACAAACATCCATAAAACAATCGAGGTAGCTACCCCTAAAAGCGCTACAAAAGCCAAATGTTTCTTGGAAATACCTGAAACTAATACCATACCAAACCAAATTCCAAGAATGACCATAGCTCCTCCAAAATCTGGCTGTAGAAAAATTAATATGAATATTAAGAAAGCATACATACCCGATACGAGTATGTGTCTTAAATTTCTTATCTCAATATGTCTACGAGAAAAGTATTTTGAAAGCATTAAGATGATTACTAATTTAGCCGGGTCAGACGGTTGGAAAGCAAAAGCTCCAAATTGAAACCAACTTTGCACACCTCTTGTTACCTCACCCGCAATGAGAAGAACACTTAAAGATACAAAAGTAACAACAAAAATAGGCACCAGCACCTTAGTCCTGCGTAGAAATCGCCAGTCAATACTAGTAGCAGTGAAAAATACTAAGAGTGAGATTAAT
>MHWM01000007.1:0-5605 GCA_001824135.1 Candidatus Zambryskibacteria bacterium RIFCSPLOWO2_02_FULL_39_14
CAGTGAGGACGTCTGGTGTTGTACCAGAGGAGCCAGTTTATAAGTTTTTCGTTGAATTGGTCTATGTCATAAGCTAAGAGGTATCGGTGCTCTTTAATGAAAGCATCCGAGAGGGTACGGTTGAATCTTTCTATCTCTGAGTTTTGCTTGGGAGATCTAGGGTAAGTGTTAAAGTGGATGATATTTTCTTTTCCCAAATAGAGATGAAAATGTTTTTCAAACTCTGAACCGTTGTCTGTTTGGACTGCTATAAGCTCGAGAGGTGCCACTTTCTTGAATTTCTGCATAAAATCAGTGGTAGCGCTTGAAGAGTGATTTTTATAAGCATAAGCAAAAGCAAACTTCTTGTCTTTGTCCATAGCTGTCACGATGTATCTTTTAATACCATTGGTGAAGCGCACAATGGTGTCTGCTTTCACTAAACCACCTTGATGTCCTTTGGAGCGCAGTTTGGTGCGTTTGATAACAGTTTTCTCTCTGAATGAGTCTGATTTAGCATAGTACGAGAGTTTAGTAGATGAAGGTAGCCTACCTTTCTTCTTGAGGTCTAGAAGCATCCGGCCCACAGTGGAAGCTGAAAGATTAGCCACTCCATCTTCCTTCATCAGAGTTGAGAGCTTGTCTTTGGAGAGATGCGGGTCGTATTTTCTTTCATTGATAATGAATTCTTCCACTGCTTGAGGCACTATTCTCTTTCTTTTAGTCTTGGGAGTAGTATTTTTCTTATTTAAGGCATCTAGCTTACCTAAAGATTCTTCTAAAGCTTTTTGCCACCGGAACAGGGTGGCTCGAGAAACTCCAAAAGCTTCTTTGGTCGCTTGAGTGCCGTACTTCTCCCAGAACGCTAAAATCCTCACTCTTTTCTTGGCTTCTTCGGTAATCATATACCGGAAGCGTATCACTCTCTCCCAAGTACTGATAAACCCCTTGGTCCCTCGAAACTTGTTGAAATATGCCATTTTGAGCTCTTAATTCAGAGTCTCATATGTTTCTGAACTTGTGCAATATTTTTGTTTATCCTCATCAGACAAAGATTCAGCCACACGCGAGACAATAAGAAAATCTGCTTCGTCATCTATATCTAAAGCACAGATCTTATGTACTTCAACATAACCAACGTTACCACCCAAAAAATATTTCCCATCATTTCTCGGTTTTCCCCTAAACACATCCGTATTAAAAACTCTATAAGTTTTTCTAATACTTTGCCGTGGTATCGTCGACAGACCCTTATCATCAAAATTGGGTTTAAGTAATCCCCCTTCGTCGGAGTAAATTCTTGATTCAGCTTCGGTAACTATACGACAAGCCGTCAAATTTTTATCTTTTTTCATTCTATCAATACATTCTTTGACAGCATCAAGATCTCTGAAAATAAAAGTGGGTCTTAACCAAACCCATAAATCAGGATACTCTATGTTGTGTTCATCGAATTTATCATAAACATCCTTAAGAACATCCTCGTCTTTGGCAGTATCACTAGAAGCATATTCGCTACGCAGGAATGGTACTTCAGCACCATATTTTTTCGCAATTTCTGCATACTCTGCTGAATCTGTTGAACAAATTATCTTATCGACCTGTAACCTCTTAGCAAATTCTATAGAATAGCCAATAAGTTCCTTACCATTTATTTTCCTGATATTTTTATTCGGCACCCCCTTCGAACCACTTCTGGCAGGAATAATAACGTATATTTTCATATGTGGTGGTATTTTAACTTTTTACCCCTATAAAAAGATAGGTGCCGTAATGATAGCGTGAATTACGACCGGCTTCTCTAGGTAAAACTTTTTTCATTTTTTCCTCATATAAACCAGATAGCGACCGATCAAGCACTTGATCATGTAATTTTATTGGGTGACCAATAAAAAACCCTTTGGCTTTTTCGCGCTGTTTATCCAAATCTCTTTCATCACTCAAATCTTGACCGAAGACAAAATAGCCACCAGGCTGTAAAACTCTATGAATCTCAGTTAAACATGCATTTGCATCTTCCACATGATCCAATACATTGTTACAGACCACCAAATCGAAAGTATTGTCTTGAAACTCAAGTTTCTCTCCCTTGCCAGTATAAGTATGTACTTTTCCCTTTCTCGCCATCACCGCAAGCCAATTGAGTTTGAAGCTTAGATATAGATCCATAAGAGGATCAACACAATGAATCTCATCAATCTTTTTCAACTTCGAGATAATCCTCATATTAGTGTATGGCCCACAACCCACTTCTAAGGCCTTACTAAAATGATTAGGAAGAAGTTTATAATTATCAAAAATATCTTTCCACCAGAAATTCCAGTCATCACCGGCGTAGAAATCGCGATATTTAATAAGTTGGAAAAAGTAGTACGGGCTTTTCTTTAGAGCTCTAACAAATTTCATCACAACCCGAAGAAAAGAATTATTCTGATTACCGGAAATCCAGACAGCACGTTCAAATTCCTGCGCATCACGCCATTTTTGTTCATCGACGGATACTACAGAGCCATGAGAATATGTATTGAGCATAGTACTTTCAGTTATCTTTGTTTTCTACCTCTAGCATATTAACGAACTTAGTAAACACTTTCGAGAATCTCTCGCGGGTATGATTCTTTCTCGCATATTCCCATGCTTCTTTCGAACGTTTTTTTAACTCATCGTTGGACATGTTGGCAATACGCGCGACAATATTCTCTACTTCTTCTACCGTATTCTCTTTCAAAATAACGCCAAAATCACCCACATCAACACCAGAATGATAGCTTATTACTGGAATTAATCCAGCATGCATACACGTTACTACTGCGCCAGACTGACCTTCTGAACAAGACGGGTAAATCAAGACAATCGATGTCTTGGCTATGTTCTTAAATATATCTCCCCCCATATCAACCTTACCTAGAGTCTTGATATTACTAGTGTTATAAAGCTCGTTCCAATATAATTTCTCAAAATCTTTCTCTTTTTGAACATTACCACATACAAACAGTTGATACTCGGGTAATTTGGCAAAAGCTTCCAGCACCAAATCCAAACCCTTGTGAACCATCCCGACACCACCAAGCCATACGAAGTTCTTTTTTGCTTTGTCTATATCCTTGTTTTCTGGAAAAGGATACATATGAGTTGTGGAGAGTGGAATGTGATACATTTTCTTCTTCGCAAAAGAGTAAGTACTCTCCGTGACATCATTTCCAAGAACAGTGGCGAAATCGGCAAGTTCTATGTTCAACGCAGACACTAGAGTTCTCCGTGGGACAAGGTTAACATCGCGCCTCTTCTGTAAATACACAAGTCTCTCTTGCTCAGCATTGTTATTGAAACACCAATGAGACGTAGTGGCATGGAATATCTTGACGCAATCTTTATTAAGGAGCGAACCTATTCTCTCCATATTGGAATTGAGACCTAGATCAAAAAAATACTTGTACTTTCTTTTCGGTTTAAAGTATTCATTGTACCAATCAATGACATCAACGACATAACCTAGTTTAAGAAATATTCTAGTTATCTCTCTGCACTCCCAGATATTGGTGTGAATATGTTCCTTCTTCTCAAATTCAAAAAATGGCTCAGTCTTATACGAAAGCAAAACTCTACCAATTGGTTTTGATTGGGGATAGAGCGTGACTCTCCCGCCACGGATTTTTTTGATAACTTTTTTTATAAAGGTCTCTATGGTCATCTTCGATATTTAGTAGTTTTTATATGTTTATATAATCTCTCTTGTTGGCCTCTGTAAATCTTATAGACAAGGTCGTTTCTTGCAAAAATCATGTTACCGGTATGCAACACGCAGATATATCCCTTTTCATTACCAAGTTTTAACATTGACGAGAAGGAGGTACCCACTCTTCTTGTCTCCTTACTATAGATAGCTTCGACATTTAACGCGACACTCGAATTTACTTCAATTACAACTATTTTGGGATTGTAATTCTTGAAACATTGCCATATTTGATAATCATTACTATCTATATCGATAGAGAGAACATCGAAATCTTTTGGACACTTTGTATTTTCTAATACGTTGTCTAAAGAATTAACCCCACTTTCTTCAATGTATGTTTTTATGGGATGGATATTCTTATATTCGTCAGCAGTCTTTTTCAATTCATTATATTTTTCTTGATCTCCTTCGATATATACAGCTTGGAATCCTTGAGTGACAAGATTAAACGTGTTTGAAAACTTTTTACCGTCCCAAGCTCCAAATTCCACAACCCAGCCGCTATCTATGCCCAATCTCTTTATAATCTCCGCTAAAATACCATCCTCGCCATGCTGGGAATAAATATTCTTATAATAAAAATCTAAATCTGTGTAATTGATACGCTGTAGATAGTTTATCTTGCCCTTTCTTATAGTATCTCCGATGAACCTTTTTGTTGGATAGTAGAAATACTTTACGATTTCTTTAATAACCTTGGGGATCATTTTATAAAAAATCTTCATATATGAGAACTAGCTAATATGAACAAGATGCTTGTACCAGTCTAGGTATTCTTTAACTTTCTGTTCCAAATTAAATTTATCTCGCACACGCTCGCGTCCTGCCTTACCCAAGCTACGCGCCTTAACTTCGTCCTTTAAGAGATCACAGATTTTTTCCGTCATTAATTCAATATTAAATGGGTTAACAACATATCCAGTTACGCCATCCACAATCGCCTCTGGAGTCCCACCAAAACAAGTGCCTACTACAGGTTTGCCAACCGCCATTCCTTCAAGTACCGCTCGCGGGAACGGGTCAAGATAGACCGACGGCACCAAGATTACTCTAGAATTCGCCAGAGTCCTCTTCATCTCTTCCCTATTAAGCCACTTCCCTCCGGTACCGGCAGTAAAGAAGATGGCATCGGGGATTTCTTTTAAAACTTTTTCCATCACTTTAGTTGCGACCAACCCTCCTTTAGCTTCACTCAACCGACCAGCAAAAAAAACTATTTTCTTATTTTCCCTTTCCGATGATACCTCATACTCTAGAGTATCTATGCCCGTATGGAGTGTCTCCACATTTTTTATACCATTTTCTTCCAATGCTTTCTTTAATACGTTACTTACCGAAAAGAGCTTATCAACATAAGTGAGATAACTCTTGATAATGATATTCCTGAAGGGGTTCCACCTTTTCTTCGCTTGCTTTAAATTATCAAGCCAACTGATACGAACATCAAAATCCTCTATATATTTTTTTGTTTGCAATTTACCATATGTAATAGCCATTGTATCTCGAAAGGTTAGTATTACTGCTTTTGAATACTTTTTCGCTATTTTGAGAGAGTGGTAAGAAAGATAGTAATGAATGTTATTGGCATGCACTACATCTGGATTTATTTTTTTCAATATTTTTTTTACCTCACGTATCACTGGTGGATTATACAAACCGCGATATGCCCGCCACTTCTCCGGATAGTTGTTTATGATTTTATAAACCTTAAGTCCATCATAGTCGCTCAAACTAGCTTCTTTCTCACTTCTTACGGTCGTAATCACAAAAACCTCATGCCCTGCATTTTGCACTCCTTTAGCCAACTCGTAAGTTGATATTCCCGCTCCGCCAAAGCTTTCAGGTGGAAAGTCATCAGAAAGAAAAACAATTTTCATTTTATCAGATAAG
>MHWM01000007.1:5615-7015 GCA_001824135.1 Candidatus Zambryskibacteria bacterium RIFCSPLOWO2_02_FULL_39_14
AAACTCAACCTTATGAATTACAATACCGCGCTTTTCAATAAATTCATCGACTGCTTTTTTGGCTCCTATCCACGACTTATCATTGTAGTCATCGAGGACCACTACCCCCCCCTTGACTACTTTATCCCATAGGATTTCGAGTGCTACCTTATAACCTTTATATAAATCAACATCAATGTGAAGAAATGCTATTGGCTGATTAAATGCTTTAAGAGTATCCTGTATGTCACCTTCAATAAGAAAGACATTGTCTAGAGATACACCTGTGTCCTTAAAAAACTGTATAACGCTTGATTTGGTATATCCGAACCAACCTTTGGCTCCTCTCTTATCAAATACAGATGGTGTTGGCAGACCACAAAAAGTATCGAAGCCGTATATTTCACGAGCCTTACCCTCTGCCAATGAAAGTATTTTAAGCACCGCCAAACCATGTCCTTCGGCAACTCCACATTCTACAATAACTCCGCTCAAATTTTTTATACAAGTATAAAGTAGACAAATGTTTATTTTTTGAGAAAGCTTCGCGTAATTAAGAGGGCTCTTGGGTATTATGCGATACCTCTGAAGTGCTAGAAAAATTAACCGCCAGAATTTTTCTTTAAAAGTCATGATGAGATTTTAAACTGTGAAGCAACTGATTTAATGTGGTCTGCGTTTTTCATGAATACAAATATCCAACCAATTGTATGTTTCCTATTGGACTTACTATTATCTAATTTATCAAACCAAATAGCGACTTCTCCCCACATTCTAAACAAAAAGGAGATTAAACGAACAAACCAACTTTTTTTCTTATAAAGACCAAGGGAGTCTATAAGATACCGCATGCACATTTGTGCTCTCGTAGAGAAAAAACCTCCATACTGCTCATATTCAATTGTAGAAAATCCATACCGTTCAAATAGCAACTTGAGACCAAAACAAGTATATCGCCAGTAATCATGTGGCTCTTCATGTAACTCGTTCCATTGGGGTACAGTGACTAAGAGATAACCACCTCTCTTAATAACACGAGCAATCTCTGCTGCGGCTTTTTCAGGATATTCTAGGTGTTCAAATACTTGGGTAGATAATACTGAATCAAATTCATTATCTTTAAATGGCATATCATCTGCACTGCCAACTATGTCGACATTATTACCTTCTTTAACATCCATTCGCACAATTGAGTTACAGTGGAAAAAGTGACTGTAACGATTATAACTACCGCTACCAGCATCGAGCATTCGACCACTCATATAATGACCGTATTTACTTATTTTCTCTTGCAACAATGTTCTGGATACGTGGTAGATATATGTCATGGTATGACTTGATAAATGACTAGGTCACCAAACCCAGCTCTCTGTTCAAGAAAATTGAATCGATCCAGTTGCCAGCTAGGATTCTCTTTTTTA
>MHWM01000008.1 GCA_001824135.1 Candidatus Zambryskibacteria bacterium RIFCSPLOWO2_02_FULL_39_14
TAACTTCTATTCCATGGGTCCCGATTCAAACCCGCCAGAACATTGGCGGGTTTCGTTTTATCTATTTCCAAACAATTTCTGTGGTCTTGGCAGTTTTATCACAAATCATCTGGTGATAATCCGGTATATTTAGCGATGCGCGCAAGCATGCGCGGACCAATTTCTTCTTTGTCGTGAAAAGCAAAAGTAAAATCAGGCCAACCGATCTTGACGAGAATTCTATGAGAACCTTTTTGTCTCTTTATAGACCAACCGAGTCTTAATAAAACTTTTAAAACCTTTAGGGCTTTAGCCGCGCGCCATTTCATACTTGAACAATCTGGCGATTAGGCTCGGGGTCTTGCCGTGCTCTATTTTGTCCGCCAGAGTGCGTAGTGCAATGGCAAATACTTTTTGTTTCGCCTCCTCCTTTGTCTTGCCGTAAGCCATTACTCCAGGGAGTTTTGGAACATCAGCAATCCAGCGCCTATCCGTTTCGCGCTCAAATTCAATAAGAAAAGAGGGTATCTTTTTTGTAACTTTCTTTTTCATACAAGCATTATAGCATATTCTATCTATTTCCAAGTTTTTATATATACATTATAAGCTAGCAACCGTCTGTTTATAATGTAAGACAAATTTATATGGCGATATCGACAAACTCCACCACTGCGGGTATGGTCTTCTTGGATTTACTTAACGTCGAAAGTTTCTCCAATCTCTCATCCGGCACAGGCACAATACCCACAGATGGGTCAATGGTGCAAAATGGATAATTTTCTGCTGGCACCCCTTTTTTAGTCAACGCATTAAAAAGCGTCGATTTCCCGACATTTGGCAGACCTACGATACCTATCTGGGTTTTACTCATAATTAATACAAAAATAACATTAATCTAAGCCAAATTCTAGTGCTTGACTTTTATATATATTGTATGGTACAATGTAAAAAGATAACGGTTCGACTCTTTGGGATCCTTTCACAGGAGTAAAGAGATGAAGAATTTGCTGATAGTAGCTCTGCTCGTCATCGTTTCGGCTAGCTCAGCGAAGGCACAGGTCGAGGTCAAGATGGACACCGAAGGTCCGGTGCCGATTGTCACGGTCTGGCATCCAGGCTTCACCCAGATGTGTCGCAACCTCGCGCAGAAGCTCGAGGCACCGGAGGGAACGGAGGCAATCAGATTTCAACCGAAGTCCTTGCCACCGAGCCGAGCCAGATACCTCGGTGATGTCTGGGTGGCAAGCATCGATCGGACCGACAAGAAGATCGAGGTGCCTGCAACCGAGCTTCCCGAAGTCCTTCACCGCGTACGTGGAGAAGTGGTCAAGACCATCTTCTCCGCCCGTTGCGGACTAAAGGATAGCTACTTCTACTCCACGGAGGATATGGTGTTCGTCATGATCAATCGATCGGACGCCGAGCTCCTTCACAAATCGATTCGCTGACGCGACATCGATCACAGGCCGTTGGGACTTGCTCCCAACGGCCTGAAATTTTTATTTATTCCTCAGACAGTTTGGGTATAGGATTTTAATAATGGCTTATTGTCGTCGGGAACTTTTTGGAACTCGCGCTTCATGGAGTACCAGAGTCCGAAGGAGTGATGACTATGCTTTTCTGGTACGTCATAATTACTGGTTCAGCGATAGCAAGCTGGCATTTCCATCTTCTTCGCCATACCAGCTGGCGATTCCTTCACTATAATGACTGATGGGTTCTTTCCATGCGATTGATCTCGCGTCGCAACAGAGCTTCGTGCTCGCGTTGAGCGCGAGGTTTCTATTTTATCTATTCCCGAAAAGTTTCTGGTGTGGATAAACCAATTGACAAACAAACGAACAGGAGTAACATACTAGACATATACGGCTTCGGCCCTCCCCGCAAGGGGTTAATGACAAAAGCTCAAGGTATTAGATCTTTGAGCTTTTGTTTTACCTTCTCGTACTCCTTATGATCCATAACCTTGATTTTGTAATGCAATCTCTTTGCATCCATAAGCCTTAACTGAGACAGTATGAGACTATTCATTCCCCTTTCTCCCATTTTGAATGGGAAATAATACTGATTGTTTTTAAGTCTTCTAGTTATAGGTACTCCCCAGAAACTTTCGTTATTAAATTTTTTTAAAATGAGTACTGGTCGGAGAAAAGTCTCGCCCTTGCCGTCTTCTTCAAATCCGATATTCAAACCAATAGACACAAACCATATTTCACGCTCATGAAAGAACGGTCTTTCTTTTGCCTCTTGTATATTACTCTTATTCTCGTGCCAACTTTTAAAATCTTTCTTCATTGGATTTCATTATAGCAACACTCACAAGTTCCTAAAAAGTTTTTGTGGTCTAGGTAGTTTAATTATGAAGGAAAAATGAATTGAATGTTGCACTTACTCGTCGAAACCTTGACGAAGTCGGATTGTGTTCAGACCATGCCAATTTTTAACGAGGACATTAGGTTCTAAAAATACCTTATTTTAAAACACTTTTCCAGCTACATAAGAATTGATATACATTATAAGATATGATATTACATATACTGGAAATTGAAGCTCCCTGCAAAGACGACAAACGTCTATATTTTCAGACAATCTGGAAATGAATTCAGGAGCAAAGGAAAAAGTCATGGTAACAGTTGCGAAGATGGTCGTCACCGTGTTGGTTTCGGCGATCTTGGTCACTTGGTATCTCTCATATCACCCCCACCCTCTGTCGAACGCTGATTTCATCTTCATGATGGTTTCAGCTTTGCTTAGCGTGTGGGTGGCACTACTCATCTGGAGAATCGAGACATCGCGTAAAGACAAGATCGTTCGTCGGTTCGTCGAGAACTTCTTGGATACCGAGACACTGCAGTCTGTGGTAGACAAGAAACTCGAGGAGAAAGCGACCATTGTCGACCGCGCAGTTCAGAGATCTATCTTGTTTCAGAAAGGTGGGATGAAGGCTCTTGGACTGTCAGACGACAATGATACCACTGAAGAGAGTCAGGCTCTTCACTTCGAAACCCTCCGACGCGATATCGAAAGTGATGTAAAGATAGTGAAGGATGACTTCTGGATGCTTTACGACTTGATTGGATCGGTCGGAATTTGCTTGAAAAAATTCCCGATCATGAGAAAGTCTCGAAGCTACAAGAACTACCTGCCTACCAAATCGGCGTAGAATACAAGAGCTCGGTGAGCCAGTGGAAGAGCTAGCGGAAACGCGAACTCCCCGCTGGCTCTTTCTTTTTATTTATCCTCAAGATTATTTGAGTTTCTCTCCTTACGACCATTATTGTTTCGATCTTTATCATCAAACACATCTTCGTCGTCTAAAACTTTTATCGCTATATTTTTAAGTTTGTTTATTTTCTCCTGTTGTTTGCTACGCCTGCTCTCTGATAAATTATTTTCAGATTTCTCATCTTTTTTTCCAGATTTTTCAAACACATCTGCGGTCATAGTCTTCTTCTCACGTTTTACTTCTTCTTTATTAAATATTTCTTCACGTTCATTAATCTTCCTGCGGAACTCTTGTTTTAAATCTCTTGCTTTCTCTACGGCAGACGAGGTTGATGTGGCTGTAGAGGAAGCCACAATATTTACCACCTTAACAAAGACATGTGAATTCTTCTCTATCTCTCTTTCGAGTTTCTTTAATTTCTTCTCATCTAAACGACCATCCTCGGCAAGTGCTTCCGCTTCTTCTATACGCCGTGTTATCTTTTCTTCTTCCCATGCCACTTTTTCTATCGGAGTATTGTTGACAATATCTAAAACCGGTTCGACCACCTTAGTCTTAATCGGATAAAGCAGATCACCCGGTAAAGAAGCGCCTGAAGTATACACAGTTCCGCCAAATGTAAGCGCGAATATAAAGCAGACGGTCCATGCTATACGCACATAATTAGAGTTTATAAATGTAAATACAGAAACATGTTCCATATATGGAGATTTGATTGGTAGAGATAAAATGCTTTTGAGCATATGGGTTTTCTCCGCATTTGTCATACGGATATTTTTTATATCTTCTATTCCTTTTTTAAAATCTTTTTTATTCATGATCGTTTTCCGAGATACCCATAAGTCTTCGCAACATCTCCATTCCCCTACTGATACGGATAGAGACTACATTGGCACTAAGATTCAAGATTTCGGCAATATCTTTCGGCGGAAATCCTTCTACATATCTGAAGTATATAACCTCCCTATACTGCATTTCCAACTTATCTAACATAGATAATACATGCTTGGCATCCAAACTCATCTCTATATCAAAAGTTGTCTTTTCATCTAGAATAATGAAGTCTTCACCTCTTTCATCAGATAAACTTTCCAGAGATATAGACTTCGTCCTCCTGTACCAGTCAATGATAAGATGACGCGCCACCACATAAAGAAATGCTCTCGGATTCTCCGGCTCTTTCCCTAAAGAGACAGAGTTCCACAAACGGGTAAAAGCTTCTTGAGTAAGATCGAGAGCCTTCTCTCTGTCTGACACTCTAATCAAACAAAATCTAAACAAAGAGTCAGACTCCTGGTTATAAATATCTGTGAAGCGCTTTTTATCATCCTCAATAGACATAACGTATATCTAATCACAATCTTTCAGAACTAGCTCAGTCCAGAGACAATACAATACAAAAAACACAATGTCTATGAAAGAATTTCAGATTATGCACGTTATATCCATTTGAGACATTTATACGTCTTATTAAATACAACCTACAAATTAACTTAAATATTACAATGAATCAGTTTTCAAAGAGATTAATGACTTTCTCGCTTATCTTGATGTTGGGGTTAACGCCAGCACTGTCTTATGCCAACAACAGTAACGAAAGCGAGAATAATAGAAACAACAAACATCAGAAAGTGGAACGAGAAAACGAAGATCATGATGATGAAGATGAACACGGGCGTGAAAATAAGCACAAAAAAGATAAATCGGAAAAAAATGCAAACAAACTCTGCAGAAAAGCTTTCAATAATTTATTTAAATATAAAGGATTTGGAAGCAACAGCACCGACTTCTTCATAGAGTGCCTTAGACCATTCGGATTTGAAGCCAGATTTACCGGTACAACATCATCTACCACTCCAGATACAAAAGCTCCAGTAATCTACAACCTTTCTATCACTCCAGCCACCACCACCGCCACTATCACTTGGCTTACAGATGAGAAGTCTGATAGCACTGTCTTCTGGAGTACATCTACTGGTATCAATACCACCAGTTCTTCCACCGCAAGTATTACCAATAGCCACAATACAAAAAATCACAGAATGGTACTTGAGAATCTCACTGCCAGTACAACCTACTTCGTGATAGTCAGATCGAAAGATAAAGCTTCGAACACCGCTACTTCTACCGAAACCTCGTTCAAGACTCATTCTCCAGTCGTAAACATAGACAACACCCCTCCTGTTGTAAGCAATATCTCTACAGAAGTCGGTACCTCCACCATTAAAGTAAGCTGGCAAACTAATGAACCGGCAACTTCAAAACTTTTCTACAGCACATCTACTAACCCAGACGTGACAGCCTCTTCTACAAGCTTCATAGCAAACTTTGCTCTAGTATTAAACCACTTAATATCCTTGACCGACCTCTTACCTCAAACCATATACTACTTAGTCATACAGTCTGTAGATGGACACGGTAATTCCACCACATCCTCATCCTTCGCGACAACTACAAACAGTATATAAGGTAAACTATTGCGCTTTTCGACCTAAATTAAAAACCTTGCGCTTAATACGCTCACGGCGAGCGGTACTGCTGAAATGTTTAAGATAACCAAACTTCAACACTCGGATGGGACCAAAACCTGCAAACCAGAGAATCCCCTTCTTAAGTTCATTAGTCGTATCACCAAATATGATTCGTTGAACAATTGGAATGGTATCTGACGTAATAACCATAGTCGCACTTCGGCCTTTTAATGATCTTTGCCAAGTAAATTCACTAGTGAAGCAGAAGGCAAACCCTGGCAACCAAGTCCGATCAAAGAGCCCTTTGAGAAGCGCTGGCATAGTGGACCACCACGAAGGATAAAAGATAATGAAATGATCACACCAACAAACATTTTCCTGAAAAGTACGAAGATCTGGCTCAAGTTCTTGTATCACTCGATAGCCATGATGAAGGATAGGATCAAACTTAAGATCACCCAAATTCATGCGACGTACCTCATGACCAATTTCTTCAGCACCCCTTTGGTATTCATCCGCGAGCGTAAAGTTGAAACTGTCTTTATCTGGATGCCCGAGTAAAATAAAAATTTTTTTAGACATTAATGTATACCAGTAATATTTAAATTTATTTTTTTCATACTAGATATTATACTATGAGACTTGTCGAAATGCTGTGAATAAATTGAAATCACTTCAAAAGTTTTTGAAGCTCGGCCTGATGCTCGCGCATGACCACCATCGTGGCAGCCATTTCGCTCTGGCCATTCTTAACCCTCTTCTGCACTTCATCACCGATTTTTTTGAAAAAATCTGGATTTTTTTCTATAAGCCCAAGCATTTTCTCTTGCTCGGCTTCCGGCACACCCTTCAATTTAGACTTCATGGCTTGCTTAAGCAAGAAATTTTTGAAAATTCCCATATAGCTAGTTTAGCACGAGACTATTCCGCTCCACAAAGTATTCTAAGCGCACTAAGATCGCTTGTAGTCAGACTTCGAGCGTCGCCTTCATTAAGATAATACATCATGGCTTGCGGATCATTGACATGTTCAAGTCCTAGAGCATGCCCGAGTTCATGTACCAAGACTCTCACCAACTTCTCTCTACTGCTAAATTCATAGATATCAATACTTCGATTCTTTCCAGTTGAATGAAAGAGTCCACCGGTAAAAGTTTCCCCTCGTGAAGCACCTATGGTGTTGTACTTTTCTGCATTTAGGTTGAGTGACTTGGCAATACGATTAAGTGTTTCCACAAGTGAATTTATTTCTCTTACTATGGTGTTTAACTGTGACTCCAGAACCTTTAATTCTTCTGCTTCTGTTTGGAGCTTGTTCTTCTCCGTTTCAAGTTTATTAAACTGCGCTTTGGAAGTTCTTGGTCCATTGTTCCATTCCTCAACTTGTCTTTGGTAAGCAGTATTGAGTTCATTAAATAAACTAACTTGGACATCATAAACACTTTTAACTCTATCGTACTCAACCTTCAATCCGTTATATCGTAACTGAAATGCATTGTAAGTAGTCTCATCTTCTTCTACCACGCTTTCTAAAGAAGAGAGAGCATTGGTCGTTTCTTGGCGGTAATCATAAATTAAATTTATAACTAAATCAGTCTTTTCCGGCGCATAGACGAAAAGTTCTTTACCAATCTGCTTTTCCCAGATCAATTCAGCTTCGGCTAAAGCATTTAAAAAATCTTTCTGCAAAATACCGAACCTTCTATCAAAAACACCTATGGTATAAGAAATGGGTTCTTCACATACAGATTCTTTATTGAAAAATACAAAATCAAACGGATAGAAAACAAACGCGATGCCTATAAATATAAAAGTGATAATAGTGTTAAACGTTGTTTTCCAAAACATATAGCTCAAAAATTGATAAGGCTATTTTATCACAATAGGAAAGGTGACAAGAAATCAGTTGCAATATCGGGCTGATAAATTTAGAATTCGTGGCAGACACATATTGCACAAACAGCACAAACAGGAGGTCTCCGATGGACTTTCAAGAATTGCTTCAGGTTGGATCAAGGGACGCTTTGACCTTCTTCTATAATGAACTTAGGAAAGAAATCAAAATACGAGGTATAACAGATAGAGAAACCCGATACATAGCGAGTATCCCGGCGAGCTACGCTCAGACATCTCGCTACGACCCTACATCTGTACCGGTTTTTGCAGATTTGTCTGAGTTCTTCGACTACTTCATCTTTCAGCGGGAGGAACTGAGAGATTCAGAATCTCTTGAGATTGCTGGAGCACAGAGTCTCTTTCTCATAGGATTTTTCGGGAGACAGTTACGACACAGACATAACTTGAAATGGTATCAGGGTCTTTGCCAGTCTTTCTACAGAAAGGCTGGCAAACGTTCCAGAGACGCAGACAGGCAAAGACTCTTTTGGATGGTTTCTGATAAAGTCGAGTTTTGGTCAACAACTTTCCACAGCCTGAACTCACGCCTCTATGAAGAAAGATTTCTGCTACCGCCTCCCTCCCTATGAACCACACAACCGTAGCCCACATGGGCTACGGTTGTTCATTTATATTCCCTTGAATCTTTGGAGGAAGATTATTTATCCTTAGGAAGAATCTTATACATACCTGTATCGCAAACGGTGCAAGTACCCTTAGCTGCTGGGCGACCAGGCTTGATCTCAACCTTCTTAACATCTTTCATTTCCCTCTTTTCTTTACACTTAACACAATATCCAATTACTTTTTCATCCATAACGATTTATTTTATATTTATAGTATCAACATAGCATAGCATATCTAAGGTAAAAGACCAGCCCTAGATCAGGAGTCAAATAAGCGGACTGGGCAAGCTAGTCTCTTTCTGCCACATTCTATAGAGTATCCAGAGAAAGATAGCTAGAAAAACGAACCGTAGACCCACCAAAGAGAGCACGCCTTCGCCTATAAAGTAGACCAGAGTCCCCCAGAAAGTATTCCAGAGTACAGTAGCGATAATGGAGTAGAGTAGGAATTTGCCAAACGAGAACTCTAGAATCCCCACCGAGGTCGCAACCAGCGCTCCCAAGTTGGGCTGCCAATAGCTCATAAAGATCGCCGGAAGACCGTGCTTGGTTACCCGTTTCTTCGCATCTTCAAGAGCCTCTCGTAGACCAAACTTCAAGAGCAGTCGATACCAACCGTACTTACCAATCAAAAAGTTGAGAATGTAGGCAAAGTATAAACCTAAAGTGATCGTAGAGACAGCAGCTACTACACTGGGAATATCTTTACCGGCAAGAATCACACCGAGGAATATCACTAGACTTCCCGGATAATACCAACCTATAAGTACCGTACCTTCGATCACAGCACTAACAAGGAGTATGGCAAGACCGTATTTGTCGAAATAGAATCGCGCGATCTCGATAATCTTATCTTCCTCCGGTAGACCAAAGAATCTCCAACTCACATAGAGCAACATGAAGAATCCTAGAACACCGATAGGCAAGAACGCCTTCTTATAATCAATTTTTGCCATAGTTAAAACAGATTATCAGTTTTAGAAAAAATTTACTATCTATAAAATTTAAGTTTTGTTTGGTGGACCTCCGCATACCATTCTGGAACACCTTTATTCTAGACTGCAATCGTATGGTCTCTATCCTGAAACCTAAGGAGATTAGCTATGCAGAGCCTGCTTTTATGGTTTCTGACTAACTACAGTAAGAGATTAGAACTATATGAAATATTCTGTTCTGAAAATTTAATAAAAAGCAAAACCCGCCTAACTTAGCACGGGCAGTGCATATCGGCGGGTAGAGACGACTGGTGGCGCTAGTCGTCATAAGGTACAAAGTCGCGCATTTCTGGACAGTCTTCGCGACAGAAGCAGTTGTCCTCAGATTCTCCACATTCTAGACAGTTTCCGTCTTCATCGAACCAGTCCTCCTCCTCATCCTCGGAGAATATGAAGCCTTCGGCCATTGCTTGGTCCTCAGACAAAGCGATGGCGTATTCTTCAATTTCCTCGAGTAGCTCCACCTTTTCCTTACTGCGGATTGAGGCGAACATACCTCGTCTTTCACGATCCGAACGAACCTTCTCTGGCTTATTTGACACAACGAACCTCCTATTCAAACAATACACCTTATTATGTGTATTGTCAAGTATGTGGACCTAAGTATATTTGACTGGAACCAGTTAGTACAGGAATTAAAGACTTGGTATGACCTGAAGTCATTCGCCTTGCGTGTATGAAAAGTCTCTCTCAAAGACCCCTATAGGCCACGGAAATGACCCTCGGCAGGTGGAACAAGTACTCATTAGGATAAACCAATCACAAGCGGACCAAATTTACCTTAGAGGTCCCCTTAGGTAACTTTCCAGAGAAAGAAACTCAGTTCCGGCTAATCCCAGAAAAAATTTTGAAAATTTTTTCGAACCGCTACCCTGTTAAGAACAAT
>MHWM01000009.1 GCA_001824135.1 Candidatus Zambryskibacteria bacterium RIFCSPLOWO2_02_FULL_39_14
TGCTCACTCTCAGACATTCCCATTTCCTCGGCACTGGAAGGAACCTTCAGTGAATAGCCAAGCGGCTCGATGTGCTTGGATAGGTCATGAGGATTTGTCTTGGACGGGTCGAAGGAAACCTTAGCTTTTTCTGTACCATAGTTAACTTCCGCAGACTGCACTCCCTCAACTTTCTTAAAAGTTTTCTCGATGACTGACGAACAGGAGGCACAATGCATTCCTTTTACTTTGTAGGTTTTTAGTGTATTCATATTTTATTTACGCTTAAGACGATACACTTTGAGTATTTCCTCGGTAGCTTTCTTTGAATTGCCTTTTTTAATCTGATCTGCAGCACAAGTATTAAGGTGATTTTCCATCATCACATCTTCAATGCCCGAAAGAGCCTGCTTGACAGCAGACGTTTGTGTAATTACATCAATGCAGTATGCACCTTTATCGATCATATCTTGTAGCCCTCGCACCTGACCCTCAATTATTTTTAATCGTTGAACAAGTTTTTGTTTGGATGGATTCATAGGGAAAGTATATACCCTATGGGGGTATTGGTCAATATCCATAGTTCATTACTTCACTGCACCTTCCTTCAATAGGGTAATTTTCTTACACGCAGTACGTACTTCGCATACTCCCTCGTATTCACATCATCTTCGTTGATACTCACCTTGTCGATGATCTTGAATAATTCCTCAATTTGAAAGAATTAAATAATTTTGCTATCATGGCATTGTAAATGGAAATTCTTTCACTTATTAAATTTGTACTCATTCAAATTTCTGGTTTGATAATTTCTTTTATTGCCGCTGGACTCTTTATTTTCTGGATTATCCGCAAATTTCATTCGTGGAAGATTGCCGCCGTTTTTTCAGTAATTCTCGTTGGAATATCTTTTTTTCTTTTCATGCCGTATGCCTTTCCGGAGCGATTACAGTATCCGTTTTTTTTGAAAACATTTGGACCCTCTGATGGGCCCAGTATTCCGTTTAAAAACGTTGTTACATTTTTTACAAATTCAAGAAACATGGAACGGGTTGCTTCTATTACTCGCGATCCTAACGATATTCCACCCCCAATCAACCGGAGCAATTCCGAGCATATCAAAATTGAATTAGAGACTAAAGAAGTTATCGCCGAAATGGCTCCCGGTATTTCTTTTAACTACTGGACATTTAACGGCACAGTGCCAGGGCCATTCATTCGTATCCGTGAGGGAGACACGGTTGAGTTGACATTGAAAAATCACCCCTCCAGTCTTCACCATCACAACATCGATCTTCATGCAGTTACCGGCCCAGGCGGTGGGGCAGTGCTCACAAATATTGCTCCTGGAGAATCTAAAACCATGACATTCAAAGCTCTTAATCCGGGTCTCTATGTCTATCACTGCGCTCATCCCAATGTAGCTACTCATGACGCTCATGGCATGTACGGCTTGATTTTAGTCGAACCTAAAGAAGGTTTACCTAAAGTTGATCGGGAATTTTATGTCATGCAGGGAGAGTTTTATAGCACTGGAGGTTTGGGTAAAAAAGGCTTGCAGATTTATGATGCTCAGAAAATGCTCGAAGGACATCCGAAGTATATTGTCTTCAACGGTAAGACCGAAGGATTAGTTGGTAATATGAAAGCAAATGTTGGTGAATCTATAAGAATTTTCATTGGCAACGGTGGAGTAAATTTCATTTCTTCATTTCACGTCATTGGTGAAATTTTTGATACTGTATACCCCGAGGCTTCTATCGGAGGCGCGTTGTTCAAGAATGTCCAGACAACGTTGGTACCAGCAGGTGGTGCAGCAATTACTGATTTTAAACTCGAAGTACCTGGAAAATATATCCTCGTAGACCATGCTCTTTCAAGATTAGAACGCGGTGCATGGGGAGTACTTGAAGTATCTGGAGATAAGAATGCTGAAGTATTTGACGGCAATGCCGAGAGTGGTGGCAATGGACATTAGAAATTTGTCACTTCTACTAGTCAGAAAATGAAAGATTTTTTTAAAAAAATCTGGACAGAGAACAAAAAAGTTAGAAAATTTATTGGCGTAACTTTAGTTATTGTTGGCATACTTTCTGTCATTACACCATTTACCCCAGTGGGTTTTCTTTTAGTATTTGGTTTAGAAATATTAGGAATCAGAATTTTATTCTGGAATAATTTGATAAATTGGTTTAAACATAAAATTAACAAAAATAAGCCGTAAAAAGGGAATAAAAATTCCTTTTCACAGCGAGTTATCCACCAAGCCATAGTCTAGCTTGCATTTTTTACATCAATAGGTTATAATTAAGTTATGTAAGGTTCTCGTTGAGAAGTTACTTGTTTTACCCGCCGAAGCCTTGGCGAAGGAGGGAGGAGGCAAAGAGAGCGCGAGATGAGATCGGTCCGACACTTACATGGTTAATATAATGTCGGCACAAAGAAAATGACAACAAAGCTATACGTCGGTGGAATTCCTTATTCTACGACAGAAGCCGGTCTTGGTGAACTTTTCACTAAGGCAGGTGCTGTTAGTTCTACATCAATTATTATTGATCGTATGACCGGCAGAAGCAAAGGTTTCGGATTTGTCGAGATGACAAATGATGACGAAGCTCAAAAAGCTATTGAAATGTATAATGGTCAGGACTTCGAAGGAAGAAAACTCACCGTTAACGTCGCTCGTCCGCTAGAGCCTCGCGCTCCTCGCGATCGCAGACCTATGTAAATCCGCCAAAGCGGATAAAACAAAAAATCCTGGCATGCCAGGATTTTTTGTTATACTTACTTATATGAAAAAAATATTTTTATTGATTTTTGGATTAATAATAATACTTGGTTCATTTTTTTTGTACTCTAAACAATCGGTCAAAGAGGAGAGTAATATAAAAAAGGTGAAAATCAATAACGTTAGCATAGATGTTGATATAGCAAACACCCCAGAGACTCGCGCTACCGGTTTATCAGGCAGAACAAGTCTGCCGGAAGGTACAGGTATGCTTTTCATATTTGAAGAAAGCGGTGATTATGGGTTCTGGATGAAAAACATGAATTTCTCCATTGATATTGTCTGGATTGATAGCGATTTAAGAGTTGTAGGGGTAGAAAAAAGCGTTTCTCCAGACACTTTTCCACAAACTTTTCATCCCAAACAAGCCGTGAAATATGTATTAGAACTTCCAGCACGATTTTCTGATATTTTGGGTGTTGACATAGGCACAATCGTGTATTTTGAGACTTAAACGAGAGTAGAGTAGCTGTGATACAATGATTTAATATATTCACCATAAATAATAAAATGACAACACGCGTAGCGATAAATGGAGCTGGAAGAATCGGCAGAGCATTCTATAAGTTAGCACGTAAGCAACCAGAGATCGAAATCGTAGCTATAAACGACCTTGGTGACATAGATAATATTGCTTATCTTTTAAAATTTGACACAGTTTACGGTAAAAGCGAATTTGATATCAAAGTTCAAGACGGACACCTCATTGATGGTAAACACAAGATAAAATTTATATCTGAAAAAGATCCTGGTTTACTACCGTGGGAAGATCTGGAAGTAGATTTAGTCGTTGAATCTACAGGATTTTTTACAAGCTATGCCAGCGCCAAAGCTCATCTAGACGCCGGAGCAAAACGAGTAATAGTCACCGCTCCTATGAAAGACGGACCAGCTTCTGATATAGAAGGAGCAACAATACTTATGGGTGTTAATGAGAACAAACTTTCAACGTGTTTAATCACCTCAAATGCCTCTTGCACTACCAATGCGGCCAGTCCTTTGATAGCTATATTGGACGAGAATCTGGGTATAGAGAAAGCTCTTTTAAACACTACCCACGGTTATACTGCTTCACAATCATTAGTAGATGGACCTTCTAAAAAAGGATTTAGGGAGGGACGTGCAGCAGCAGAAAATATAGTTCCATCTTCTACAGGAGCTGCTATCGCTGTAACGAAAGCGTTTACTAAACTCAATAAATTATTTGATGGAATATCTATGCGTGTTCCTGTATCAGCAGGTTCTATAGTTGATGTCACTTTTATAGCGAAGAGAGAAACAAGTGCCGAAGAAGTCAATGAAATCTTAAAAAAGGCAGCAAAAGATGAAAGGTGGGAGGGAATCTTTACAACCACAGAAGAAGAATTAGTCTCTTCTGATATTCTCGGAAACACTTATGGTTCTATTGCAGATCTAGCTTTCACCCGTGTTGTAGGTGGTAATTTAGTAAAAGTGCTTGCTTGGTATGACAATGAAATGGGATATGCCCACACATTAGTTAAGCATGTTATTAAACTTGCTTCTCATATAAAGTAATATGAAAATCCTTATTGCTTCTGATCATGCTGGATTTGGACATAAAGAGAAACTCATTCCTTTTTTAAAAGAACTTGGGTATGAAGTGGAGGATAAAGGTGCATCTGAATATAATGAAGAAGACGATTACCCAGACTTCATCATCCCAGTAGCGCGAGAAGTCTCCAAACATCCAAACGAATTGAGAGGTGTAATCTTCGGCGGTTCGGGACAAGGGGAAGCTATGGCCGCGAATAAATTTAATAATGTGCGCGCCGCTGTCTACTATGGTAAGGCAGTAAGCATAGTAAAAGAAGAAAACGAATCAATCATTAAACTGTCTCGTGAACACAACAATGCAAATGTCCTTTCTCTTGGAGCCCGTTTTATTACTGAAGATGAGATGAAACAGGCAGTGAAAGAATGGCTAGACACAGCATTTGTAGACAATTTCAAACATAAAAGACGTATTGAAAAAATGAATGGTATTCATGAATAAAATTATTCCGGCTATACTTGCCACAGATATTTCTGATCTTGAGTTAAAAGTTGCCCAGATACCAGATGAAGTGAAACTTGTACATATTGATATCCTTGAAAAAGATATCTACACAGATATAGACATTGACTTTGAAGCTCATATTATGACTAAAGAACCTGATAAATTTGCATCATTATGGGTAGAAAGAGGGGCAAAAGGGGTTATTGTACATAAATTATCGGAAAATATCTTACATTTAAAAAATAGAACGAAATTAGGTTTAGGTATAGAATTTAATGTACCACTTGAAGAAATGTTGCCATCCATAGCTAAAGTGGATTTCATTCATTTAATGTCAATAACCCAAATGGGGGAACAAGGACATCCATTTGAATCAGGAATATTTGATAGAATAAAGAAAGTCAGAGAAAAATTTCCACAAGTGGAGATCAGCGTTGATGGAGGTATTAATACCGACAATTATCAGAAACTTCTAGATCTAGGTGTTAACAAATTAGTAGTAGGATCAGGATTTAAAAAATTATGGAACTCACTGACGAAAAAATAGTAGAACTTAAGGAAAAAGCTAATAATATCCGCATATCTATCATAGATGTGCTTGAAGATGCTGGTTCTGGACATACCGCAGGACCCTTGGGTATGGCTGATATTTTCACCGTACTTTTTTTTCATACTTTAGTACATAATCCCAAGAAACCAGATTGGTCGGAGCGAGACCGTCTAGTCCTTTCTAATGGCCACATCTGTCCGGTACTTTACACTTCTATGGCTTATGCTGGTTATTTTCCAATAGAAGAACTTAGAACGTTACGTAAGTTTGGTTCACGCTTACAAGGCCACCCACACAGAGATTTCTTACCAGCACTTGAAACTAGCTCCGGACCTCTTGGTTCTGGACTTTCTCAAGCGGTAGGAATAGCTCTTTCAGATAAGATAGACCATGGTCTGACAAGTAAAAGACATATCTACGCACTTTTATCTGATGGAGAACTTGAATGTGGACAAACTTGGGAAGCAGCCATGCTTGCTGGTAAAGAGAAATTGCATAATCTCACTGCGGTTGTTGACAGAAATAATATACAGATAGATGGTTATACTGAAAATGTCATGCCTCTTGAGTCAGTATCAGATAAATGGCGAGCATGGAATTGGCATGTCATTGAAATAGACGGGCACAACATGGAAGAAATTGCGGATGCTTTCGAGACAGCAAGGGCAATATTTGAAAAGCCAACAGTCATCATCGCTCACACGATTCCCGGCAAAGGTGTTAAAGAATTTGAACATGATTACCGTTGGCATGGTAAACCGCCAAATAAAAAAGAGGAGATTATGGCGTTAAATGAATTGAGAACACTTGGAGGTAAGATAAGAAGCGAACATGAATAAAAATGCTTAATGCAAAATTAAAACTGAATACAAAGATATTTGACAAGAATATAGAACAAATTCCTATACGCCAAGGATTTGGTGAGGGTCTCTTAGAAGCAGGCACTAAAAATATTAAAGTAATTGGACTTTGTGCAGACTTAACAGAATCCACTAAAATGAATTTGTTTAGCGAGGAATTTCCCAACAGATTTATCCAAATGGGTGTAGCTGAACAAAACATGGCTTCTGTAGCATCAGGCCTAGCGGCTATGGGTAAAATACCTTTTATTAGTTCATACGCAATGTTTAGTCCAGGTAGAAATTGGGAGCAGATACGAACTACTATTTGTTATAATGATCGACCGGTTAAAATAGCCGGCTCTCATGCGGGCATATCAGTCGGTCCCGACGGAGGGACTCATCAAGCTATAGAAGATATAGCCATTACTAGGGTTATACCTAGAATGATAGTTATCTCTCCTTGTGATTCTATAGAAGCAAAAAAAGCTACAGAGGCTAGCGTAGACACCGGCACGCCTGTTTATATTCGTCTAGCCCGCGAGAAAACTCCTGTTATGACTACAGAAGCGACACCTTTCGAAATAGGAAAAGCTCAAATTTATTGGCAATCAGTTAAACCACAAGTAGGTATCATAGCGACAGGCGCGCTCTTGTATAAAGCACTTGAAGCCGCTAAAAAATTAAAAGAAGACGGGATTGATGTAGATGTTATGAATCTATCTACTATCAAACCATTAGACGAAAAAGCGTTAATCGCACTAGCTAAAGAAACTGGAAGAATAGTGACGGTAGAAGAACATCAAATATATGGAGGCATGGGTTCAGCAGTAGCAGAGTGTTTGGCAAAAAATTATCCAGTCCCAATCGAGTTTATAGGAGTAGATGATCAATTTGGTCAGTCAGGAACTCCGGAGGAATTAATAGAACACTATGGCATGGGTACTAAGAGTATTATTAAAGCAGTCAATAAAATTTTGAAACGTTAAATTTTCGTTGCTTTGAAATTTGCCGGGGCATTTTTAAGATATTCCTCTAATTTTTCCATAGAAAGAAGACCTTTCTGTGCGCCAACTTGTTGAACTACAGACATTGAGTTGATCGCACCCCAAGAAAGAGCTGTTGGAAGATCATTATTAAGAGCTAGAGACACCACAGTGGTTGAAGCGAAAGCATCGCCAGCTCCAGTACGTTCAAACGGTACTTTAGGATCAGGATAAGGTGGTTGACGCCACACATTTTTACCATCAAAAGCATGTGCACCTTTTGGTCCATCTGTAATCACCACAATTTCTGGCCCAAGTGCTTGTATGCGCTTTAAAAGCTCTTCTAGACCTAAAGTATTTAAACCAAGAATCTTTTCTGCTTCTTCAACATTACAGAAAAATATCTTTGCTCTAGTATAAATATCTTTAAGCTCTTCTTTCCCTAATTTCATCTGAAAAGTTCCTGGTTGGAAAGCCAGATTAATTTCTGGATTAATCTTAAGATATTCAGCAATTTGCTTATGATACTGGAGAGTATCTTCTCCTAAAGAAGAGAGGTAGAGCCACTTCGGTTTACCTATATCAGGCAACTTCCGATCATATTCTTGGTGTTTGACTAGAATAGTCCGATCATTTTCAAACCAGAGAACATAATGATAGTTTGTCTCCTTACCTTTATGAATAGTTATAAAATCTGTTACTACCTTATTTTTTTTCAAGCTTTCAAGACAATCTCTGCCATTTTGATCATCACCGAGATTAGTCACTAGAGCGCTATTGAGACCAAGTCTCGATGCAGAAACAGCGGCATTAGGACTATTACCAACTGCATTGGCTACTTCCACAGATTCATAAGGAATCTTATCTCCAAAAGACATAGAAATAGTGCAATTCTCATTATCAACATCACAAGAGACATGAGCGTCTTTAAGCTTTATAAACGCGTCATTTACGATATCGCCAATAGCTATGAAGTCGTGCATTTCCTCTTAATTGTATCAGATGATAAAATAAAAGTAATGAAGTCATTACGAGAATACCTTTCATGGGCAGAAGAGAAGTGTGTTGCTATAGGACATTTTAACATATCAGACTCAGAAGGATTCAAAGCGGTAACAGAAACGGCTCATGAATTAAATCTCCCAGTAATTATCGGAGTGTCTGAAGGTGAAAGGGAATTTATAGGTCTGGCAGAAGCAGTAGCTATGGTAAAAACAATACAGAATAATAACCAACCAGTTTTTCTAAATGCTGATCACACTTATTCGATAGAGAAAGCTAAAATAGCCATAGACGCAGGAGTTGACTGTATCATTATAGATGCAGCAGAAAAATCACTGGAAGAAAATACTAAACTCACAAAAGAGATTGTAGATTATGCTAAATCTAAGAATCCGAAAATATTAGTTGAAGGTGAAATCGGGTTTATTGGCAAGTCATCGAATTTGCTTGAATCTCTGCCAGAGGGTGTCTCTGTCGAGACGCAGACTGATCCTAAAGAAGCTCTTCAATTTATCAAAAATACTGGTATAGATTTATTGGCACCATCAGTCGGAAATGTCCACGGCATAGTTAAGACCGGCAATCCCAAACTTAATATTGAACGTATAAAAGCTATCAAGGATATTGTGGGCATACCTCTGGTACTACATGGGGGTTCTGGCATAACTGATGATAATTTTAAAAAAGCGATAAAAGCTGGTATACGAATTATTCATATAAACACTGAGTTGCGAGTAGCATATAAAGAAGGGATTAGAGAGGGTCTTAAATCGAGAGAAGTGGCGCCTTACAAATTTTTAGCTGAAGGAGTTGAAGAGATGAAAGAAGTGGTGAAAGAAAGATTAAAATTGTTTAATAATTTATGAACTTAGAGGAAGAAATAAAAAAGTTTTTTAAAGGCGAAGTCGTAAATGACAATAATACTTTAAAAAAATATTCACGAGATGCGTCTTTGTTTGAAGTACGACCTAAATTAGTAGTATATCCGAAAGATAAATCTGATCTGAAAAACCTTGTAAAATTTATTAGTAAAAACAAATCCGAAGACAATACACTTTCTTTAACCATGCGAGCAGCTGGATCTGATATGTCGGGAGGATCGCTTAATGAGTCTATCATTGCAGATGTGACTAAACATATAAATTATATCGGAGAGATAGATGATGAAGAAAGTATTACCACAGAACCGGGTGTTTTTTATCGTGATTTTGAGAGAAAAACATTAGAAAAAGGCTTTATTTTGCCTTGTTTTCCAGCTTCAAAGAATCTCTCTGCACTCGGTGGCATGATCTCCAACAACTGCGCAGGAGAGCGCACTTTGCGCTACGGCAAGATGGAGAATTTTATATTAGAGATGAAAGTTATTCTTTCTGATAGTAATGAATACACAATTAAACCTTTAAATAAAGTCGAGCTTGATAAAAAGATGGCTCAAGAAGATTTCGAAGGCAAATTATACAAGAATCTGTTTAATCTTATAGAAGGAAACAGGGAAGTGATTAATAATGCTAAACCAAATGTTTCTAAAAATTCTGCAGGATATTATCTCTGGAATATCTGGGATGGAGAAACTTTTGACTTAAATAAACTTATAGTCGGCTCTCAGGGTACTTTAGGTGTAATCACTGAAGCAAAAATAAGATTAGTACGAGAAAAATCACACCACGACATGGTAGCACTATTCTTTAAATCATGGGATCAATTACCTCAAGTGACTAAAGCTATATTGCCTTACGAACCGGAGAGCTTGGAAACATTTGATGAAGAGACTCTTAAACTTGGTATCCGTTTTATGCCAGAGATTGCTAAAAGAGCTAATATGGGTTTTTTTTCTTTCTTGGCACAATTTATACCGGAAGCGTTTATAGGTACCAGAATGCTTGGTTTACCGAAACTTATCATACTTGTAGAAGTAGCGGAAAATGATGATAAGGAGGTGAAGAGAAAAGTTAAAAACATAATTGAGGCTATAAGACCATTCAATGTCTGGCATAGAGTTATAGAAAAAGATTCAGAAGAAAATAAATTTTGGATTATGCGCAGAGAATCATTTAATCTACTACGTGAACATGTTGGTAATAAAAAAACCGCGCCATTTGTGGAAGACTTCTGCATTTTGGTGGAGAAAGTTCCGGAATTTTTACCAAAAGCACTCAAAATATTGAAAGACAACGGTATAGAAGCCAATATTGCAGGACATGCAGGTAATGGTAATTTCCACATTATTCCTCTCATGGATCTTAGGGAAAAAAGTGAACGTGACAAGATTTTAGTTGTATCAAATAAATTTTATGATCTTGTAAAAGAGTATAAGGGTTCTATAACTGCTGAACACAACGATGGTATTGTTCGCACCCCGTATTTGCATAAAATGTATAATCCGGAAGTGCTGGAACTCTTCAGAAAAACCAAAGAATTATTTGATCCGCAAAACATTTTCAATCCCGGTAAGAAAGTTAATGGATCTTTTGAATACCTTGAATCCCACATCGCAATAGAGTAAAATAGGCAGATGCTTACTTTGAAGGCAGAAATACGGGATACTAAAACAAAACCGGAAACGGTCAGAAAAGCGGGAAAAATTCCCGCAGTCTTTTATGGTAAAAAAGAGGCATCTACCCCTATCTCTATCCCTAAAACTGACTTTCTTAAGGTCTGGAGCGAGGCAGGGGAATCGAGTGTAGTAACTCTAGAAACAGATAAAGGGCCTAAAGAAAGCCTTATCCAAGACGTAGACTTAGATCCTATTACAGGTAATCCTCGCCATGCGGATTTCTATATCTTCGAAGCTGGACATAAGGTGGAAATCGAATTACCAATCGAATTTACAGGAGTTTCTCCGGCTGTTAAAGATCTTGGTGGAGTATTAGTAAAGGTACTGCATGAATTGAAGATAGAAGCCATGCCAAAAGATTTACCACACAATATTAAAGTAGACGTAAGTTCTCTGGCAAATTTTGGAGATCAAATTATAGCTAAAGATATTATATTACCGACGGGTGTAGAACTGGTAGAAAATGCGGAAGAAGTTATCGTATTAGTATCAGCTCCACGCGAAGAAAAAGAAGAGGAAACAGTACCTATTGATCTTTCCCAAATAGAAGTTGAAAAGAAAGGTAAGGAAGAAGAGGAACCTATAGAAACAAATGAAAGCGACGCTAAAAAAGAAGCGCCTCCAGCTTAATTTATTTACAATCATTTTTGTTCCGATAACTGTTCTCGGTTTTTTGAGTGTTTCTAATTATAGTTATATTTCTGCTCAAAACGCTTGCACAAGTGAAATTAATGGAAAAAGTAGATCTCAACTCGAACTAGAACTCGAAGCTTGTAATAGAGAAATTACTGAATGGACAGAAACACTTAATAAAACTAAGGCTGAAAGTGCCTCATTCTCCAGAGACATAGAAATATTAACGGCTAAAATAAATGCCGCTCAATCCACTATAAAAAGTAAAAACATTGCTATAGCCAATCTCTCAAAAGATATAGCCAAAAAACAAACACTGATTTCTGTATTAGATACGCGCATCACAAACGGCAGAAAAGCTATAGCTGATATATTGCGCAAGACTAACGATATTAATTCATATTCATTAGTTGAAGCTATGTTAAGTGAAAAAAGTCTTTCTGAATTTTTCGTAGATATAGATACTTATGCCTCTGCAGAAAGAGCCTTAGCTAATTTATTCGATGAATTGCGTACAGTGAAAGCACTAACTGAATCAGAAAAAACCATTTTAAACCAGAAAAAAGAAGCAGAAGCATCTGCCCGTGCTGCCTTGGAAGCCGCTAAAAAAGAAGTGGAAAATGATCAAGCAGAGAAGAAAAATTTGTTAATCATTAATAAAAATAAAGAAAAAACTTACGCACAAGTACTAGCAGACAGACAAGCGAAAGCAGCGCAGATTAGAGCTGTACTTTTCCCTCTGCGAGATGCTGGAGCTATCCCATTTGGTACAGCGCTTCAATATGCAGAGACAGCAAACAAATCTACAGGAGTAAGACCGGCTCTCATACTGGCTATTCTTCAGCAAGAATCAAATCTTGGAGCCAACGTAGGTTCATGTATAATCACTAATCTTTCAAGTGGAGAAACAAGAAGTGTGAACAGTGGCACAATTTTCTCTAATGGTATTCATCCTACTCGTGACCTGCCAATCCTCCAAAGTATATTAAGTAAATTAGGAGGTAATCCTTTAGAAACCAAGGTCTCATGTCCAATTATAGGAGTACCAGGTTATGGCGGAGCTATGGGTCCAGCTCAATTTATCCCTTCAACATGGGTTCTTATGGAAAACAAAGTGGCTTCTTCTTTAAATAAAACTGATCCTAATCCTTGGAATCCTCAAGACGCTATAATGGCTATGGCACTCTTCTTACAAGACATTATGGGTTCAACCGGAGATTCTTATGTAGATGAACGCACTGCAGCCTGCCGTTATTATTCTGGCAAAACTTGTTATGGAAGTCGCGGAGCTAATGTTGGTTTAAATTACGGAAATAACGTTATGTCTAAAGCGGCTAATATTCAGAAAGATATTGACTTCTTGCAAGGTACTTAATTTACTGATATAGTAGCGCTCAAATGAAGAAAGAAATCCACCCCGCTAATTATAGACCAGTGCTTTTTATTGATAATTCTAATGGCACAGAATTTATTATTTCTTCTACAGTAAAAACTGAAGAAACATTAAAGGCTAAAGAAGATCATAAAGAATATCCTGTCTATCGAGTAGAAATTTCTTCTGCTACACATCCTTTCTATACTGGTGAAGTACGTACTCTAGATACTGCTGGACGAGTGGAACGCTTTAAACAGAAAAGAAATAAGGCTAAGAAGTAATGGATATAGAGAAATATAAACAAAATCCAAAAACTGCTTATCTAGCCAAAACATATCTGGAACTCCAAGATGAAGAATCTAAACAAATGATTCTTTCTGAAATGGATAGAATCCTTTCAAGCAGTACAACGGAAAATAGCGCCAGTGATGAGATAAGGGAGATAATACTCGAAGTACGGGCCGGTACCGGAGGAGAAGAGGCTTCTCTTTTTGCCCATGAATTAGCAGAGATGTACACTCTTTATGCAGGTCTCAAACACTGGAGTGCACAACTACTCTATGCATCTGAAAGTTCACTAGGTGGTTATAAAGAAGCTGCCATTGAAATAAGGGGTGAGGGTGTTTATCAGAAACTACGTTTCGAGACAGGAGTACATCGTATTCAAAGAATACCAGAAACAGAGAAGATGGGTCGAGTACACACTTCTACCGCATCAGTAGCTATTTTACCTGTCCGTAAGAAAACAACTATTGATATAAAACCTTCTGATTTAAAGATAGAAACTTCGCGCTCTGGAGGAGCCGGTGGTCAAAATGTTAATAAAGTTGAGACAGCTGTGCGTATAATACATAAACCGACTGGTATTGATGTGCGATCAACTGCTGAACGTAGCCAGCTTAAAAACAGAGAAAAAGCCATGAGTATCCTTACAGCTAAACTAGAAATGCTTAAAGAAGAGGAAGAGGCTAAAAAATACTCACAGAAACGTAAGTCACAAATAGGCACTGCTGACCGCTCGGAGAAAATCCGCACTTATAATATCTTGCAAGATCGTATAACTGACCATCGCGTTAAGAAGTCCTGGCATAACATTGAAAAGATATTTGCTGGTCATTTAGATGCAATTATTGACGATCTAAAAGCTCTTGAAAATGATGAGGTAGTTTGATAGTATACTTACTTGTCTCCCACCTTCGCTACCCACGTCGCTAAAGCTATGAGGGTCAAGGAAAGCTATGGGCCAGATAAAAATGGCAGAAAAAACCACACAAATTGTAAATAAAATAGAAAAACTCTTTGAAGCTGGAGCTCATTTTGGCTTCGTTAAAGCACGACGCCATCCTTCAGCTAAACCATTTATCTTTGGCTCAAAAAATAATATTGAGATTTTTGACCTTGAAAAAACAAGTAAGGAATTAGAAAAGGCTCTTACTTTTATTGAGAGTAAGGGTAAAGAAAAAGCTATGGCTCTCTGGGTTGGCGGTAAAAGCGAAGCCAGAGAAGCTATAAAAAAAGCAGGTATTGAACTTGATATGCCTTATGTGGCTGGTCGTTGGATTGGCGGAACCCTCTCAAATTTCACAGAAATCAAGAAACGTATTGCCAAACTTGAAGAATTGACAGAACAAAGAGAGAAAGGTGAGTTATATAAATATACCAAGAAAGAGCGCCTTCTTTTTGATCGAGAAATTGATAAACTTACAACCTATTTTGGAGGTCTTTCTACCTTGAAATCACTTCCTAAATTTATGGTTGTGATTGACCCTAAAAAAGAATACATTGCGGTAGCTGAAGCGCATAAAATAAATATACCAGTCGTAGCTTTAGCTGGATCTGATTCTAATCTTTATAACCTCAATTTTGCTATTCCGGGCAATGATTCTTCAAGACAAAGTATTACTTTCATCATCCAAGAATTAGTTACTGCTTATAAAAAGGGCAGAGCAGAAGCGATAAAAGAAGAGAAAGTTTAAACAAAATTAAAAAGATGATTACAGTAGAAGAAATTAAATCTCTACGAGAAGAAACGGGTCTCTCCATCATGCAGTGTCAAAAAGCACTTGAAGAAGTCGGTGGAGATAAAGAAAAAGCTATCACTTTATTAAGAAAAAAAGGGGCTGAAATCGCATCTAAAAAAAGTAATCGTACCTTAGGAGCTGGTATCGTGGTCTCTTATGTTCATGCAGGTGAGACAGTTGGAGTATTGTTAGAACTTTTATGCGAAACAGATTTTGTAGCTAAAAATCCAGAATTCAAATCAGTAGCGCGTGATATAGCTATGCATATCGTAGCTATGAAACCTGCTGATAAAAATGAGCTTCTAGAACAACCGTTTATTAAAGACCAAGGACAGAAGATAAGTGATATTATTAACAGTACTGTACAGAAATTTGGTGAACGTACTGAAGTGGGACAATTTGTATGTTTCTCTATAAAATAACCAATAGGTAACATGACATCTATAGTTATCTTTACCATCTCTGGCATGATAGTTTTTTTACTTCCTCTTGCTAAGAGACTAGAGAGCAAGCAGGGAAAATCATTTCTCATTTTTAGACTTATATCGAAAGGGGATTTCTACGTCAGAGAAATCTATCATTGGATGGTGCATCTTTACTTTGAAGGTAAAGAGAGGTCTTCTTTCTTAATCAAAAGACAAATTCCTCTTCATTCAAAAAATTTTTCGAACAAATTGACTGTTTATTTAAGAGAAAAAAGAATTCGGTATTTTAATAATATGCGTGATTCCAGATTATTGAAAAAATCTGATGGTATATCAGAATTTTTTAAAAATATGTCAAATCTCGAAAAAGGAAATGGAGAGATAAATGATGTATATTATGATGGTTCTCAAAATAGCAAAAAGGAGTTAGACTAGTTCAATTGCCGAGGTAGCTTAGTGGTAAAGCAGCTGTTTTGTAAACAGCAGACCGGAGGTTCAAATCCTCTCCTCGGCTCAAATATCCTCACACCTAGTAGTGGTAGTTTAAACAGCCTTAGCTCGAATAATAAGTTCCTTCAAAGAAGGGACAATTTCTTCCAATTCTTCTACAGAATGGAAACCATAATAAGTTTCTCCGTTGATGATTAAAGCGGGTAGATCTGGTTTAACCTTATATATAGATACGAGAGTATTTATAGCTTCAACATCAAAATGATAATCGAACGAATACACTCTTAAATCCGGATATTTATCTCTTAGGGCTGTCAATACATAACCCACCCTCTCGCAGTCTTCACAAGCATCTTTAGTCGAATAGAAATAGAGGATAAAAGTCGGCTCGATACTGCATTTCTTCGTCAATCTTTTCATCAAAAGATAATCTTTTATCTCAAGTAAGAAATAAAACCTCTTTAAATATTCAATATCTTCTGTGTTAAATTCAGTCTGGTTTTCAGCATAAGAAAGTTTCTCTCCAAGAGAACCTAACTCTTTTGAAAGAAATCCAGGACCAATATCTCTACAAGAAGTCTCTTCAAGAAGCGCGAACTGGGTTTCAGATGAGAGAATGTCTAATGCTACTCTGTTTTCTATAGAACGCACGTCTTCAAGTTTCTTTTGATTAAGAAGATTTGAAACAAAGATAGCTGTACCGAAAATGACAGTAGTGATAACGAAGGCAATAATATATTTCCTTGAATCTACCATTTTATATTTATCTCCAGCTTATCTGTTTCTTAAATATAGTATTTAATACCGCTTTAGTCAGCCAAAGAGGAACAATAAAAACATAAAATACCAAGTAATACAAAATACCTTTACTAAATCTGACTTTTCCTTCAGCCAGTTTTATAGCTAGATAAAGAAGAAGTAACGATAGCATAGTAACGCTTAGAGTCAGGAAGGGAACTATACCAGTATTGAAAAAAAACCAATCAAATGATAGCCGTGAGATGTCCAAATCAAATCCTATCGTCTGAATCCTGACAAAAAAATCATAAACCCTCATTAAATTAGCCCAAAATACTTTTCCTATAATATAGAGCGTAGAGAATATTGATGAAGTAGCTATAGGTAAAATAAACATTCCTATATGCCCATACTTTTTATTAAAAAACATTTCGCGGTAGTCTATAGCATTGTTTAAAAAACCATATGTCCAACGTACTCTCTGTTTATAAAGTGCCGGAAGCTGTGCCGGTGTAGAGGTATAGACATGAGCCATATGAGAATTAACTATCTTATAGTGATTTTTCTGCATTCTAAGTGCAAGCTCCATGTCTTCAGTATGATGTCCGTGACGATAATCTCCAAGTTCTTTAAAAACTCTGGTACGAAAAATAGAGAAAGGACCGGGAGTCACATACAATGCTCCGATGGAAGACAGCATTCTACGCAGAAATATCCCCCAACTGTACTCTATTTTCTGTGCATACTGTAATATACTTTTGGGTTCATGTACTTTTATAGAAGGAGTGACAGCCATAACACTTGGATCATCAAAAAACGGAATAATCTTCCGGAGAGTCTCCGGATTGACGAAGGAATCAGCATCGAGACAACCGACTAAATCACTATTAATTTTTTCTAAAGCTAGATTCAGTGCTGTGTGTTTACCTCCATTTTTCTTAGATAAAACGCTGATTTGTGGATGTTTTTTAAAACCATTAAGTTTGCGAAGTGTACCGTCAGTTGAACCATCATCAACAGTTATTATAGATAACTTATCTTTAGGATAATCCAAATGAAGAAGTGACTTAAGAGTCTTTTGTATAGTCCGTTCTTCATTGAGACAAGGTACGATAATAGTCACAGACGGAAATTTCTCTATATTAGTGCCAATATGTTTTTCCTCAAAACTTAACTCGTCATACACTTCAAGATAAGTTATAAGAAGAAACACCTCAAAAAAAAGTGCAATGAAAAGTGAAATATACAAAAGAAGTGTTTGAATATCCATAATATAAGCCGATATCAGCTGTATTATAAACGGTTTTTTAGACTTTTTCAACCTTTTCCGTATAATAAACGGTTATAAGACATGAGAACAAATACCAAAGACATTATTATCACCTCCGATGAAGAACAGAGCTTGCGTAAAAATCTTGAGGCAAAAAATGATCCAGAATCAGTTCGTTTGAAAAGATTTTTAAATACATCGGATCTTACACGGACAGAGGGCAGTCCAATACGCGAGATAATAGAGCGTATAGTAAATCTGCCCGATTTTAAAAACTTTGACATCATACAAATACCAGAGATAGTGCCTACAGATATCAGTTTCGATTTATTTGACTTTCCACCAGATCATCCAGCTCGTTTACGCTCAGATACTTATTATGTAGATGAAAAAAATATCTTACGCACACATACGACTGTGATGTGGTACTACTATCTCAATAACGATAAAATGAAAACCCGAATTAAAAATAAAGAATCATTTGGTTCGTTCTGTTACGGTAAAGTTTATAGAAAAGACGAAATTGACAGAAACCATATGAATGTTTTTCATCAAATGGATGGTTGGTATCTAACACCGAAAGATAAAAAAGATATAAGCTCCGATGATTTACAAAATGTCTTGATAAGTATTGCGAAAGCTGTATTCGGTCCTGAGGTAAAATATCGATTCAATCCGGATACTTTTCCTTACACTAATCCGTCTTTAGAGATGGAGATTGATAAGGGTAATGGACAATGGGTAGAAGTACTTGGAAGTGGAGTAGTAAAGGGGTCTGTATTAGATAAACTCGGAGTTGATTCTTCTAAATACAACGGCTGGGCATTCGGTTTCGGTTTAGAGAGACTTGCAATCATCAGCATGGAATTACCGGATATCAGATTACTCTGGTCAGATGATGAACGTGTAAAGAAGCAGTTGAAACTTGGCAATAAATTTAAAGAGGTATCCAAGTTTCCACCAGTAATCCGCGACATATCATTTATAGTAGACAAGAATTTTATACCTAATGATTATTTCGATTTAATCCGTGATATTGGTGGCGATATGGTAGAAGAAGTGAACCTTATAGATAAATATGAAAATGTTCAGAAATTTGAAGAAGGGAAGTTGAGCTACACTTTCCGCATTACTTATCGTAGTCTAGAAAAAACATTAACTAATACAGAAGTCAATACTTTGCACGCTAAACTAGAGAAGAAAACTATTGAGAATTTCAAAGCTGAAATACGTGTAGATTAGAGATAATGTTACTCGTAGAATCCCTCGCCTTTTAGCTCTATTTATGATAAAATAAAGCTAAATAAAATAGATGCCGAAATCAGTTAAACCAGCCAAGAAAAACGGTGATCCCGACTTCGTCAAAGCCACGACAAGCAAATATAGTGCCGAATCTATAACCGTCTTAGAGGGACTAGAGCCTGTACGCAAGCGTCCGGGCATGTATATAGGTACCACAGGTCCTGACGGACTGCACCACCTTGTCACAGAGATTTTTGACAACTCCCGAGATGAAGCTATGGGTGGTTTCGCCAATGATATAGAAATTGTACTTATGCCAGACAACAAAGTACGAGTAACAGACAACGGTCGAGGTATCCCCGTAGATACACACAAACAGACTAAAGTTTCTGCATTAGAGACAATTATGACCACTTTGCATGCTGGGGGTAAGTTCGGAGGAGAAGGATACAAGATATCAGGCGGTCTTCACGGAGTCGGCGGTTCGGTAGTAAACGCTTTATCTGCTTATTGTAAGGCGGTAATTCATCGAGATGGAGGAATTTACACCCAAGAATATAATCAGGGTAAACGCAAGAGTGTTGTTAAAAAAATAGGTAATTCTAAATTGCACGGCACTATCATAACTTTCCAGCCTGATCCTACTATATTCCCAGACACTAATTTCAACTTTGAACGTATAGCAAACCACTTGCGCCAGCAGGCTTATTTAGTCAAAGGGCTTAAGATCTCTGTCTTAGATGCTCGCGAAGAAAAAAAGGTGGATGATGATGTATTTTATATACGAGAATTAGAACTAAATGTACCATCAATATCTTTTTACTTTGAAGGAGGTCTTGTGTCTCTAGTAAGATTTGAAAATGAACATAACAAACCCATACATAAAAATATTTTTTATGTTGAAAAAAAAGCAAATGGCAACGACTACGAAACTGTAGAGGTAGCATTGCAATACGTTGATGATATTTCATCCCGTATCCTACCTTTCGCCAATAATATCTATACTTCAGAAGGTGGTACTCATGTCACTGGATTTAAAACTGCTCTGACAAGAAGCTTAAACTCTTATGCTCGCAAAAATAATTTGGTAAGTGAAAAGGAAGACAATTTCACTGGAGACGATGTATTAGAGGGTCTTACTGCTGTTATTTCTATCAAACTAAGTGAAATTCAATTTGAAGGACAGACAAAAGCTAAACTCGGCAGTGTCGAGGCTCAAAGTATGGTTACTTCTGTATTCGGTGATACTTTTTCTACCTTCTTAGAAGAAAATCCCGACGACGCCAGAGCTATGATACAGAAAGTAGTACTAGCACTTAAAGCTAGAAAGGCCGCTAAAGCCGCTAAGGATTCTGTATTGCGTAAAGGCGCGCTTGAAGGTATGACACTTCCTGGCAAACTGGCTGATTGTCAGTCACATTCTGCAGAAGAATCCGAGTTATTTATAGTGGAGGGAGATTCTGCCGGTGGTACAGCTAAAATGGGTCGCGATAGACGCATCCAAGCCATCTTACCTTTACGTGGCAAGATTCTAAACATAGAACGAGCTCGTCTAGATCGTATGCTTGCAAGTGAACAGATCAAGAACCTTGTGGTTGCCTTTGGTACTGCTATAGGTGACACGTTTGATATAACAAAACTTCGTTACCACAAAATTATAATTGCCACAGATGCTGATGTTGACGGTGCCCACATTCGTACACTTCTTTTAACATTGCTCTACAGATTTTTTCGACCTCTTATGGATGCCGGTTATATTTATATTGCTCAACCGCCACTTTATAAAATTAAAAAGGGTAAAGACGTTGTCTTTGTCTATTCTGATGAAGAACGTGATGAGAAAACTATCGAAGGTGCTGATATCCAACGTTACAAAGGTCTTGGAGAAATGAATGCTGAAGAACTTTGGGAGACAACTATGGATCCGAAAGCTAGAATCCTAAAACAAGTAACCATAGAAGATGCCAGAGAAGCGGATCGCATTTTTGACATTCTCATGGGCACTGACGTTCCATCTCGTAAATCTTTCATCCAATCAAACGCCAAGAAAGCTACTGTCGATATTTAAATATTTAATTAAATTATCTCAAATATCGGCTTGCCGCTGAGTTTTTCGTTTGTTTTAAACTTAATCATATATAAAATATAAGTCAAGTACTAACAAGTATTAAGTCATATTGTGGACAAAAAGTGGATAGAAAGTGGATAACTTTAATAGTAATGTGGAGTGAGGTGGGATATACTTTCAGTCAGGTGGGAAAAAGTGGGAGATAAATTATCATGCTAATCGGCGAGTATAAACATACAGTAGATGACAAAAACCGAATTTCACTGCCGGCAAAATTCCGCAAAGAACTTGGTAAGAAAGTAGTGGTTACTCGCGGACTTGATAATTGTCTTTTTCTTTTTCCTCACAAGACTTGGGTAGAGAACGCTAAAGAGATGGCGAAACTTGGATGGCGAGCTGATGCTCGTGGCTTCACCCGATTTATGTTCAGTGGAGCATCCGAGATAGATGTGGATTCTATGGGTAGGATCCTTATCCCAGACTATCTCAGAACATTTGGCGAACTTAAAAGTCCAGTAATCTTTGCCGGCGTGCATGACCGCATAGAAATCTGGAATGAAAAACGTTGGGAATCTTATAAGAAGAAAATAGAATCCCAAGCCGACATGATGGCCGAGAAACTTGGTACAGTCGGGCTCAAGTAAACATGCATACACCTGTTCTTTTACACGAAAGTATTGAAGCCCTCAATATTCAAGCCGGTAAGATATTTATCGACGGTACATTAGGATCAGGCGGACATAGTGCTTTAGTTGCTGAGAAGTTTAAAAATTCAGTGACTATCATTGGACTTGACCGAGACAAAGACGCGGTCAAAAAAAGTGAAGAGAGGTTGCGGACTCTCGATACAAACATTCACTTGTTTACGGAGAGCTTCAAAAATCTAGACGATGTTCTCGGTAAGTTGAGTATTGGAACTGTCGATGCCATTCTTTTCGACCTCGGCATTTCTACAGACCAACTTGAGAACTCTGGTAGGGGATTTTCTTTTCTTAAAGATGAACCGCTTGATATGCGCATGTCCGGAGAAGGTATCCGAGCAAGCGATATCTTAAACTCCTGGGATGAGCCAGCCATTGAGCTTATCCTCCGCGGTTTCGGCGAAGAAAAATTCTCTAGAAAAATTGCCCAAGAGATTGTAGAGAGAAGGGAAGTCAAACCTTTCAAAACTACATTTGATCTTGTCAATGCAGTGCTCAAAGTAAAACCGAAAAGTTGGAAAGAAAAAATCAACCCTGCAACTAAAACTTTCCAAGCTCTACGTATTACCGTCAATGAAGAACTTACTACTTTAGAGATTGGGCTAGAGAAAGGTTTTAAGATACTTGAGTCCGGAGGAAGATTGGTGGTTATCTCCTTCCATAGTCTAGAAGACAGAATCGTTAAAAACTTTTTTAGAGACAAAGTGAAAGAACAACTTGCAAGACAGATAACCAAGAAACCTATTGTGGCAAGTAAGCAAGAGATAGAAACTAATCCGCGTTCAAGAAGTGCCAAATTACGTGTAATCGAGAAAATATAAACATAATGAGTAAAACTAGAACCATTTCATACGAACATAGAATTCATCTTTTCTGGACTTTCATAACTATTTCCATATTATCTTTATCTTTTTATATCTATGCTATAAATGCTGCTGCTAGACACATTGCCGAACGACAAGATCTTGAAAAACAAATAGCAGAAATTGAAACTAACCTCAATTCTCTTGAATTCGCTTATATTGAATTAAAAAATAATGTTACTATTGAACTTGCTTATCAGTACGGCTTCCGAGAAGCAAGAGTTCCTCTCTACGTCTCTCGTACAAGCCCCGCATCACTTTCATTCAACACTTCTGACAAATAGAGCTTATGCTTGGGCTCAAAAACAGATTACGACTACTTTCACTTATCGTATTTCTATTTGCTATTATGCTTGCCGCAAAATTGTACCTTGTGCAGATTGTCTCTGGGGAAGAATACACAGCTAAAGCAGAACATCAATACGTAACAGGAGAAAATTATTTCGACAGAGGTTCTATATTCTTTACAACTAAAGAGGGAATTTTGGTCCCTGCCGCAAGCATTAAACTTGGGTTTATCTTAAACATCAATCCAGAAATTTTGAGACAAAATAATAATATAGATAATGTCTATGAAATCATCAACGAGATCACCCCTTTAAACAAAGAAAATTTTCTTATTAAAGCGCGCAAAAAAAATGACCCTTATGAAGAACTTGTCAAACATTTAGATACTGAAGTAGCAGAAAAAATCCAAGCATTCAAAATCGAAGGGTTGTCTGTTTCTAAAGATAGGTGGCGTATTTACCCCGGCGAGAGTATGGCAGCGCATGCTGTGGGACTTATTGGTTACAATGGAAATGAACTTGCCGGACGATATGGACTGGAACGTTTCTACGAACCAGCGTTGAATCGAAATCAAGATAGAACTTTTATAAATTTCTTTGCTGAAATATTTTCTAATATTAAATCCGTAGTAAACGAGAACGAAAGTCCAGAAGCAGATATTGTCACTACCATTGAACCATCAGTTGAAGCATTCTTAGAAAGTGAAATCAAAAAGATAACCAACAAATACTCTTCAGAATTTACTGGCGGTATAATAATTGACCCTAAGACGGGAGAGATCCGTGCCATAGCTTTAACACCCACATTTGATCCCAATTTCCCTGGGAATGAGAGTGATTCCAGTGTTTTTAGAAATAGATTGATAGAAGATCGTTATGAGATGGGCTCTATTATAAAATCTCTAACTATAGCTATAGGCCTCGACTCAAACACCATCACCGCTCGAAATACTTATAATGATCCTGGATGTATAACTCTTAATACCAAAACTTTTTGCAACTATGACGGTAAATCTCATGGTTCTAACGTAACAATGCAGACAGTGCTTAATAAATCACTCAATACTGGCGCCGCCTTCGTGACTTCTCGTATAGGAAGCGCCAACTTTAATAATTACATGCTCAAATTTGGCCTGGATGAAATTACCGGCATAGACCTACCAAATGAGGGTAAGTCTCTAGTCTCCAATCTTAAGACCAATCGCGAATTGGAAACAGCACAGGCCTCATTCGGACAAGGTATAGCTCTGACTCCTATTATAACGGTGCGAGCCCTGTCAGCTCTGGCAAACGGTGGTACTCTTATAACTCCCCATCTGGTAAAAGAGATCAAATATAAATTAGGTCCTACAAAAACATTGGGATTTCCAAAAGAAGAAGAGAGAAAACGGGTAATAAGTCAAGAAACCTCTGCGGAGATATCACGCATGCTGACAGAGGTGGTGGACCGATCTTTGCGCGACGGACAAGTCAGACTTGAAAATTATAGCGTAGCCGCCAAAACCGGCACAGCTCAGATAGCAAAACCGGAAACCGGAGGATACTATGACGATCGTTATTTGCATTCTTTTTTCGGCTACTTTCCTGCTTATGAGCCGGAGTTTCTAGTATTCCTCTACACTTATTATCCAAAAGGAGTTCAATATGCATCCGAGACTTTGACCGAAAGCTTCATGAACATCACCAAATTTCTTATAAACTACTACAACATCCCTCCAGATAGAGAAACGGCTCCTCCTGTGAGACAGTAAAAAATTATTGAAAAAAATAATCCTTTCAGCTATTCTTTCTACGTTAAAGGCCCTATCGTCTA
>MHWM01000010.1:0-97 GCA_001824135.1 Candidatus Zambryskibacteria bacterium RIFCSPLOWO2_02_FULL_39_14
ATAACACTTTGATTATCTCAAAGTGTTGCACTTACTTGTTGAACTCGCCGTATTTACAGGCTTTACTAAAATGCCGTTAGGCATTTTAGTAAAGCCT
>MHWM01000010.1:117-6399 GCA_001824135.1 Candidatus Zambryskibacteria bacterium RIFCSPLOWO2_02_FULL_39_14
TTAGTGTGACCTGTGGATAAGATAGATATTTACACGCATTTGTGGTAATCTATTAATAAGCAAGTAATTCCCCGTACGTGGGCTTCCGGATGGTTGCTCAACATAACGTACGGGGTTTTGCTTTTTATGGGAAAAGTGGGCTTTCCTCAATGATCTTACTTTTAATAATGTTGTAGTAGCTATCGTCTCCTTTCTCGTACTTTCGAAAAACTGCCCAACTTACAAAATCTACTGCCTGCAATATCTTTTCCTCGCCAGGAGTTTTTATTGAAATTTTCATTTTTCCCTTGTGATTATCACTAACCTTTTTCTTTAAATAATCTTTAAAGTTCTCATTTAGAAATTTATTAGTTTCGCGGCGAGAGGCGATTAGTTCTATTTCGCCACTAGCATCCACAACTCTCTTTGAGTAAATTCTATCGAGTAAAATATTTGTGACGTAGTTATAGAGAACCTGCTTTTCGTCTTGTAGTTTTGTAAAGACTTTTTGCTTATTTAAATAAATCGTCATAATTGTGCAGTTTTTCTCACTTAATCTTTTTAGTAGCCTTTGACGAGTTATCGGTTTCTCATTAGTCGCATGTAGAACTCCAACCCTCCTTTTAACATGCTTGGATAGCTCACTATGTGTTTTCTTTACCACTTTTTCAAGTCCTCTTTTGGTAGATTCCGGAACAAAAAGAAAGGTTATTATGAACTTCTTAGAAGTACCCTTCTTTTTGAAGTTAAAGCCCAAATCTCCGCTTTCATCAAGAAAAATATATGACATTTAGCATGTATAATATCAGCTATGAAGTATTTCCTCTACGCTCGCAAAAGTACCGATGTCGAGGACAAGCAGGTGCTTTCTATTGAAGCTCAATTATTCGAGCTTCGGGCTTTAGCTAAGAAAATCGAACGACCTCTCCTCCAAAAAATCCTCTCTCCAAGAAATCGTCGGCTCGAACCCCACTCTCCACCACCGGCGAATCCTAGAATCCGTTATCCCACCTTACGCGGCGCTCCGCGCCGCGCGTGAAAAATTCTCAGAAAATGAGATGAGTTTTATCAGGGTGCGCCGGGCAGGATTCGAACCTGCGTAGGCCTAAGGCCGCCAGATTTACAGTCTAGTGCGATTGACCACTCCGCCACCGACGCGATTAATTAACAAGTTTCATCCACCGACCTGTCTGCCGGCAGGCAAGCGCGATTTGGCTATTCTAAAGGAAAATTGGCAATGTTGCAAAAAGCACTTGCATAAATTTTAGACAATTGATATATTCAAAAGCGGTCCGGGGCGGAGCCAACCTCAGGAGGCAAGATCCCCGAGAGGATCAAGCTCTCTAGACTGTGAGATGTGGGTAAAAAGGCCCAGTCGAACAACGCTCGTAGGAGCAACCTCTCAAGAGGCGAGCAACGCCCCGACCACCACACCCCTCGCCATAAGCGCGAGGGGATTTTTTTATCTTGAGAATCTTTAGTAGGAAAATTATTTCAACACAGGTTCTCTATTGGAAGCGATGGTGCTTACCCTACTTGAACGCTTACTCTTTTTTACATCAAAAATGAAGTTATCCCCACGCACATCTACCAAAACCGTACCACCAGAAAGCACTTTATTGGATATCATCATAGAGGCTACCGGATTAAGAATTTTTTCTTGTATCAATCGTTTGAGTGGTCTAGCTCCATATAACGGGTTATAACCTTCTTTAGCCAGAAGTTCGAGTACTGATTCTGAAACACTTAGATCTATCTCCTTTTCAGCTAAACGCTTTTTAACAATATCAATTTGAATATTGACAATATCTTTTATCGCCGTCTTCGAGAGTACGTCAAAAACTATAATGTCATCCAAGCGATTTAGAAACTCGGGTCTGAAATGCTCTTTTAAAGTTTCAAGTACTTTTTCTTTAACACCTTCATAAGTCTCTTTCTCACCATTATTGAAACCAATGGACTGCATCTTGTCTATATACTGGGCACCGATGTTAGAGGTCATAATAATCACTGTATTTTTGAAATTGATTACCCTACCCTTAGCATCTGTTAGGCGACCATTATCAAGAATCTGCAGAAGCACGTTAAATACTTCTGGATGAGCCTTTTCTATTTCGTCAAAAAGTATTACTGAATAAGGTCTATGTCTCACAGATTCAGCAAATTGGGAACCCTCTTCAAACCCAACGTATCCCGGAGGTGCACCTATAAGTTTAGAAACGGAATGCTTCTCCATAAGTTCCGACATGTCTACACGGATAAGCGCCTTCTCATCGTCAAACATAAATTCTGCCAGAGCTTTAGTCAGTTCTGTCTTACCTACACCAGTCGGTCCGAGAAAGATAAATGAACCGATAGGACGATTGGGGTCCGAGATACCCGCGCGCGAACGCTTAACTGTGTCACTGATTTTTCTCACCGCTTCAGCTTGACCAACAATGCGTTTCTCGAGGAATTCTTCCATTCTGGAGAGTTTCTCTGCTTCTTCTTCAAGCATTTTCGAAACCGGTATATTTGTCCAACGGCTGACTACAGTGGCAATATCCTGCGCAGTAATCTCTTCTTTCAATATTTTTCTGGAACTCTGGAGTTTTTTAAGACGTTTACTTTTTGTTTCCAAGTCCCGTTCAAGACTAGGTATTTTGCCGTATCGAAGTTCGGCCGCTCTAGAGAGATCAGCACGAGCTTCTGCTCCTTCTGCTTCTAGACGCATAGTTTCAAGATTTTTCTTAATCCCTTTTATCTCCCCTACCGTCTCTTTCTCATTTTTCCACTTGAGTTCAATTTCCGAAGTCTTCTCGCGCAGATCCGCAATATCTTTATCTATAATCTTCAAGCGAGCTTTAACTTTGGTATTTTTTGTCTCTTTTTTTAATGCTTCTCTTTCTATTTCAAGCTTCATGATCTTGGAGTGAGCATCTTGAAGAACTGGTGGCATATTTTCCAGAGAAATCTTCAAAAACGATGCGGCCTCGTCTATGAGATCTACCGCCTTATCAGGCAAGAAACGATCTGTAATGTAGCGAGAGGAGAGATTCACGGCGGCTTTGATAGCGTCATCAGTAATACGCACTCCGTGATATAACTCGTATCGTTCTTTAAGTCCGCGGAGAATTGTCATGGCATCTTCAACATAAGGCTCTTGGACATACACCGGTTGAAAACGGCGTGTTAGTGCAGGATCTTTTTCTATATGTTTCTGATATTCGCGAAAAGTTGTAGCGCCGATCGCTCGCAGATCACCACGAGCAAGAGGCGGTTTGAGCATATTAGATGCATCCATAGAACCTTCTGCCGCACCAGCACCTACTATAGTGTGTATCTCATCGATAAAAAGAATTATCTTGCCTTCTGACTTCTCTATTTCTTTTATTATATTTTTAAGCCGTTCTTCAAATTCTCCGCGATACTTAGTACCTGCGATAAGAAGACCGATATCGAGCGAGACAAGTTCTTTATCTCGTAGAGATTCTGGTACATTGCCTCCTATCATACGTATAGCCAGACCTTCAGCTATAGCGGTCTTGCCTACACCAGCTTCACCTATAAGGATAGGATTATTTTTAGTGCGACGAGAAAGTATTTGGATGATGCGTGAAATCTCATCATCACGACCAATAACTGGGTCAAGCTTATTGACCTTGGCAAGCGCTGTTAGTGAACGAGTGTATTTTAAAAGTGATTTGAATTTCTTTGTCTCTTTTGGTTCGGTGGGACTTGTCTTCTTGAGTTCTTCTATAACTTTTAATACGGTCTGCCTGTCAATTTTAAACTTGAGTAAAAGGTCACGAGCTTCTCCGGGAATATCTAAAACTGCAATGAAAAGATGTTCGGTGGAAACAAATTCGTCTCCTAGTGACTGTGCCACTTTACCACTAGACTCTATAGTATGAGCTAACTCTGGAGTAAGGTATATCTGGTAAGAAGGAGATAATGTTTGGCTTGTTTCCGGATTCTCTATTGTATCTAAGACTGAATCGGTCAGGAGTATAGTATCAATATCCATCTTGTCTAAGATAGATATAACCATACTCTCCTCTTGTAACAAGAGAGCGGCCAAGAGATGTAAAGGGTTAACATGATTCTGACCACGTTCTATAGCCAGTTCATGAGCTTTTCGTATAACCTCTTTAGCCTTAGTGGTGAATTGGTTAAACGGCTGCATGAACACTATTTTACCACAACTCCAATCAATCGGCAAAATATTTTGACTGCCTGCCTTACATCATTTTCATTAGTAAACCGACCGAAAGAAAAACGCAGAGTAGATTCTGATAATTCTGTTTTACCTAATGCTCTGATGACTGATGAACCGCTTATTTTGCCATCAAATGAACAAGCACTGCCGACTGACGCCAGCACACCTTCTCGGTCAAGTTTAAGTAACACAAATTCAGACATAATTCCAGGAACGGAAACACTTACAATATTGGGCAAATGACTAGATATTGAACCATTGAAAATCGCTTTTGGCACATTTTTTTTGATAGTTTCTATAAAATATTTTCTGAAACTTTCTAATCGCGATGATTCTTTCTCTTTATTTTTCTGGGCAAGTTCAAGTGCTAGAGTAAATCCAGCTATAAGCGCCGAGTTTGGAGTACCTGCTCGTCTTCCACCCTCTTGATCTCCTCCAAATATAGTCGGGTGTATTTTTACTCCGGCTCTTAGAGCTAAAACGCCAACACCTTTTGGTCCATAAATCTTTGAAGCATCTAGAGTCATGAGATCTGTCTGGAGACTTTCTAAATTAGTAGATAAAAAACTTGGCGTTTGACTGGCATCTGTATGTAAATATGGATAGATACTTTTATGAGTCTTTCTATATTCACGGACCAAACGTCCAATTTTGGGAATCGGTTGAATTGTGCCAATCTCATTGTTAGCTAGTCCAATAGAGATAAGGAAAGTATTTCTCTTGATAAGTTTAGATAATGCTTCTATAGATACGATACCTTCTTCATTTACCTTAAGTACACTCATCTCACCACCACGACGTACCACTTCTTTAGCGCTCGCTATCACAGACGGATGTTCTATGCTGGAGATAATAATGTGCGGTTTTTTATTCTGCGATTCTCGAAGTGTTTCAAAAGTGCCTAAGATAGCAAGGTTGTCTGACTCTGTACCGCCTGATGTGAAGACAATACCTTGCTGTGCTACACCCAGAGCACGCGCTACGCGCGTGCGATATTGCTCTATATCTTTTTTTACAAACAATCCTTCCTTATATATAGCTGAGGGGTTGTAAAAAACTTTTGACCCATACTTTTCCATCACCTGCTTCACTTCCGGTAGAACGGGAGTGGCTGAGGCGTAGTCGAGGAAAATCCTTTTTTGTTCAAACCAACTCATCACGATATTCTATATATACAGCGTGTTTTTGCAATATATTTGTGATAAGGTAAGAATCCAATGACCACTAAGACTATTGAACAAAAAAAAGAGGGAAAGGATAACCGCCCACCCGTAATAGCGGTATTAGGACATATCGACCATGGCAAATCCACTCTCATAGACTACATTAGGAAAACCAATGTGACAGGTTCTGAAGCCGGAGGCATCACACAGCATATAAGCGCTTATGAGATAACTCATACTTCAAAAGACGGACAGAGAAAACGGATCACGTTTATAGACACACCCGGACATGAAGCTTTCACAAGTATCCGCACTCGTTGCACCAACATCGCTGATATTGCTGTACTTATTGTTTCTGCAGAAGATGGGGTAAAACCGCAAACACTCGAGGTCTACAAATACATTAAGGAATGTTCTCTACCTTATCTTGTGGCTATCACCAAAGTAGATAAGCCTTCTGCTGATATAGCGCGCACTAAACAAAATTTGGCAGAAAATGGAATCTATGTAGAAGGATACGGCGGTAACATACCGGTCATTGAGATATCGGCAGTCTCTGGTAAAGGTGTTGATGAATTCCTAGATATGATCGCTTTAATGTCTGAACTTGAGGGTAAAACTGCCGAGAAAGACACGCTCGGTTCTGGAGTAATTATAGAAAGTCGACTCGATCCAAAGAGAGGTATCACAGCTGTCGGTGTGATAAAAAATGGGACAATACGCTGTGGATTATTTGCTGCCTCTAGTGGTGCTGTAGCACCTATACGATTTTTCTTCGATGCGGAAGGAAACACTGTGGATGAACTTAGCTTCTCGAGTCCGATACAGATCATAGGTTGGGATAAGATGCCAAATATAGGCGCAGAATTCAAAACATTTTTGAAGAAAGATGAGGCAATTTCATTTGCTAAAGAAACTGAAATTAATTCGGATGTAACCAAA
>MHWM01000011.1 GCA_001824135.1 Candidatus Zambryskibacteria bacterium RIFCSPLOWO2_02_FULL_39_14
AGCGATATATCGATACTCTAGTCCTAGTTCGTGCATACGTTTATAAGTAAGACCTTTGTTGTGAAGTTTTTTACTTTCACGAATTATGCCAGGAATTCGCGCGACAAGTCTCTGATAAATTTTTTCATCTAAATCTTTCTTATCTGGTTTAAGTCCTATATAAACAAATCTATAAGGTGTCGACGTGGCAGGTTGACACTTTGGCACGTGACCCAATGCCTCAACAATTTCCAATGCGCGAATGAGGCGAACTTTGTTGTGCGGGTCAATAGATTTGGCTCTTCTCGGATCTTTTTTCTGTAATATTTTGAATAATTCTTTAGCATTTTTTTTCCCAAGATTCTTGCGTAGAGTCTGATTTGGTCCTACATCCGTTAGAGTGACTGTATTTGTCAAAGTATCTATATAAAACCCTGTGCCACCGACTACAATAGGCAATTTATCTCGTACTGCGATATGTCGTAGTGTAGGATCTGCAAGATTTTTATATTCTGATGCAGAAAATTGTTTTTTAGGATCAGCCACATCGAGCATGTGGTGGGGGATACCTTGCATCTCTTTTTTAGTAACTTTACCTGTACCTATATCAAGACCTTTATAAACTTGTCTGGAGTCGGCAGAAATAATCTCCCCATTGAATTTTTTTGCCAAACGTATGGCTAAAGCAGATTTACCAGAAGCCGTAGATCCAACTATAACTAAAACTTTTTTAAGTTGCATTTATGTAACCACTTTTGCTGGTTTAAACACCACTGGCATTTTTTGGCGCGCGAAATATTTTCTCACTTCTTCCACAAGTATTATGGATATTGATATAGATATAATGACAAACCATTCGGACAAGTTAAGTGGTACAGTGTGCAATAATTTTTGAAAGAGCGGGTTATAAATAGCCATTATTTGAAAAAAAAGAGCGAGGAAGGTGGCTCCCACAATAAACTTGTTAGAAAACATATTCATACTAAAGATAGATTTATCTTCAGAACGGCAATTCCAAGCATTGAACCATTGAAAGACTGCCATAACAGTCAAGGAGATGGTCCAAGCTTTCGGTAGGTTTACATCAAAATAATTTTGAAACAATACTAACGTACCTATCATCATAGGGATTGCCATGATGAATATTCGGTAACCCATCTTTATATCTACTAAATATTTTTTTGGCTTTTCAAAACTTCTTTCCAAAAGTCCTTTTTCTCTAGGTTCCATAGCAAGTGCAATGGTGAAGAATCCATCTGTGACAAAATTCAACCAGATAATCTGAACAGGTAAGATTGGCAAGGGAAAGCCTAATAAAAGTGCTCCAGTAATTACCAAGATTTCACCGACATTAGTAGAGAGGAGATATAAAAGAACTTTTCTAATGGTTTTGTAAATACTTCTACCTTCTTCTACAGCGGCAATGATACTGCCGAAGTTGTCATCAAGCAGTATAATATCCGATGCTTCTTTAGCTACTTCTGTTCCTATCCTACCCATAGCTACCCCAAGATCTGCCGCAACAAGAGACGGCGCATCGTTTACACCGTCACCAGTCATGGCGATAATTTTACCTTCGGCCTTATAAGCATTGATTATCCGTAGTTTGTGTTCTGGCGTTACTCTGGCAAATACCGATATTTTATCCAAACGTTCTCTGAGAATAATGTCAGAAAGATTATCCATTTCTGTACCGGTTATGCTTTCGTCACCCTTTTTATAAATACCAGCTTCTTTAGCAATGGCTTCTGCTGTTTCTTGGTGATCGCCGGTTATCATCACTACTTCTATACCCGCTTCTCGCGCTCGTCTAGTTGCTTCTTTAACCTCTAGACGTAAAGTGTCTTTCAAACCAAGGAATCCTACGAAAGTTAAATCTTTCAGATTTTCAGTATTTATTTTTGTTGCAAGTTTTTTGCTTAATGCTATAGCAATAACCCTCAAACCTCGCTTTGATATATCCAAGAAAAGAGATTCAAGTTCATCACCTTCTTCTTTAGACAGTAACTCTTCTTTGTCATCGCGCCACACTTTTTTAGAAAGGCCCAAGATTATTTCCGGTGCCCCAACTATTGTGGTCAATGTACCATCGTTATCCTTATGTAAGGTGGCGTGATATTTGAGATTGTAGTCAAAAGGGATTTCAGAAAGGAGAGGAGACTCACTTTCCAAACTATCTTTGTTGAATCCGAGTTTCTCGGCCAAGACATACATCGATGCTTCGGTTGGGTCACCGGAGACTCGCCACGATTTTTTATCATCTTCGAACATCACCATTGCATCGGTACAAAATGCGGAGAGTTTACCAATCAATAGAAGTTCTGGGTGATTGGGAGGGTCTATAACTTGGTTGTCTAATTTTATTTCTCCTTTGGGTTCAAATCCGACCCCGCCAACTTCGAAAATTTTTCTATCTACATATATAGTCTGAACCATCATTTCATTTTTTGTAATAGTGCCGGTTTTATCTACAGCTATGACTTGCGCTTGTCCAAGAGCTTCTACTGCCTGCAGGCGTTTGATTAAAGCATTACGTTTACCCATTCTCCAGACACCTGTAGCCAAGATGACTGTGATAGCGACAGGTAGACCTTCCGGTATAACAGAGACAGCGATAGAGATAACCGTAGCAAACATTTCTATCGCAGGTTTACCATAAGATATGCCCACAACAAAAAGTGCCATACTGATAATAAAGGTTACCCCAATGATAATTCTTGAAAGGTAGCGGATATTGGCTTTGAGTGGAATCTCTGTTTCAATGGTAGAAATTTCTTTGGCTATCCTGCCGATAACTGTCTCTAAACCGGTTTTAACCACTATCGCGCGACCAGTGCCAGAGACGACATGAGTGCCTTTAAAGATCATGTTCCTTGCTTCCAATACTGGTGTGTCTTGCTTGGTCAATATCTCATCTGTCTTGTGTGCTGGTTCCGATTCTCCCGTCAGGGTCGATTCATCTATTTTTAAATTTCTTGCGACGATGATTCTTGAATCAGCTGGTATCTTGTCTCCTTCACGCAATAGGATAATATCTCCAGCTACGACATTGGTATCGGGGATGATAATCTCTTTCTCATCACGTAGGACTACAGCTTTAGTTTCAACAAATTCTTTCAAAGCTAGAAGAGTATTTCTAGCTCGACCTTCTTGGATAGAGCCGGCAATAGCATTGAAGATAAGTACTGCCATAATTATAAAAGCATCAACAGTTTCTCCCATAATCAGCACTGCCAGACTAGCTACCAAAAGGATGTAAATTAATGGATTTTTAAATTGCCGGAGAAAAATAATGGGAATACTATCCACCTTGGATTCTGGTAGTTTGTTTAGCCCATTCTCCTCTAGTCTACGTATAGCTTCTTGACTTGAGAGTCCATGCTCTTTTGAATCGAGCATTTCTAGAATCTCAGAGATCGGTTTTGTATGCCAACTTGTCTCCATTCATTTCATTATACACTCTCTATTTTTAAGTATTCTGATTTGTTTCTTTATTATTAGATTTTTCAGTGTAATAGGTAGACATCTTTAACGCGACTTTCATTATCTCACTCTTTACTTTCTCTGGTTCTGGAATTTGAAGGAACCTCAATCTCTCTTCAGTTCCGGCTGTTTGGACTTGTAGTTCCCCAAAATCTAGAAAAGTTTCTATTACACCATTGATATTGGTAGTAATATCTTGAATCCTATCCATGTGCATTTCAGAAATATTTCTATGGAAAAATCCTTTCTGAGTACTGTCAATAATTCTCCTATCTGTCACTATCCAGACATCCAGAGTATACATAGTGAGAGAGTAAAACAGACTTGACCATATAAATAAATACCAAAGACTCGAGAAAAATAGGAAAATTTCGAAAATTTCATTTACGTATAAAAAATTGAAGAAGACCAATCCTATAATAATAGGTACAAGAGCTAAAAGAGAAAAAAATGATATGGTCAGATAAATAACAAACCAATGGCGACGCAAAAGTAACAAAACATTCTCATCCTTCTCTTGACCTTCGAAGGAGTTTGTAGATTCAAAGAAAATTGAAAGAATGGATTTCATTTAATGTAATTGTTGATATTAAAATTAGAAATTTGAAAATTTGGGAAAACGTTCTCTAGTGATGAAAAGTTTATTTTCATAAGTAAGGTTATACTTATCAGGAATAAAAAGATGGAACCTAGGAAAAAAATTGCTGCAAATCTTTTAGGTTGAACACCGATACCAAAACGAGTTAGGTGGTAGACCACCATAAAGTTAAAAATCGAATATCCAAAGACAGTCAAAAATAAAATTGCAATTAGTATAAATCTTGAAGAAATAAGATCCATAATTATCACTATTATCAATATAATACCACAACAATGTGGGCGAGGAGGGACTTGAACCCTCACCTCTTGCGAGACACGATTTTGAGTCGTGCGCGTCTGCCATTCCGCCACTCGCCCAATACTTCTTGCATTTGCACCTACAACTTACAATAAAATTTGAATTCAGACAATCTAACTTTTGTTTGTTATTAGTTGTGAGTTATAATAATCTTATGTCCCGATTTTATAACGACTCCATTTTCTGGGTTGAGGTTGATAAGATCAAACCAAACCCGTTTCAACCGCGCCGCGAGTTCGATGAAGCGCAGCTTAAAAGTCTAGCAGATTCCATACGCCAATACGGTGTCTTACAAGCTCTAGTAGTTACCCGTAATGAACTGGAAACCGAGGGCGGGGGACTTGGTGTGGAGTACGAGTTGGTGGCGGGCGAGCGGCGTTTACGCGCCGCTCGCCTTGCTGGTCTTGCGCAAGTACCAGTACTTATCCGTACTGGCGAGGAAACCGATCTTATGAAATTAGAGCTTGCAATTATAGAAAACATACAACGCGAGGATCTAAGTCCAGTTGATCGTGCCCGCGCTTTTGACCGTTTAGTCAGAGAATTTAATTTCAAACATCACGAGATTGGTAAAAAAGTTGGTAAAAGCCGTGAGTATGTTTCCAACTCTCTGCGCATTCTTTCTTTACCGGAATACATTATAAACGCCCTTTCAGAAAACAAGATTACCGAGGGTCATACTAGACCTTTAATGATGCTTATTGATAGGCCACAAGAACAAGAGACTCTTTTTAAAGAAATTATTTTCAAGAAGCTTAATGTTAGAGAAGCAGAAAGTATTGCACGTCACATTGCAGTAGAACGTGCTCGTAAATTGATTGACCAAGAACTTATAGATATTGAAGATTTGTTTAAAGAAAAGCTTGGCACTCGTGTAAGAATAGAAAAAAAAGAAGATGGAGGGCGGGTAACTATAGACTTTTTCAACAAAAACGACCTTCTTGCTCTGTTAGAGAGAATTGCTGTTGAAAAGGGGGTTGAAAATATGCAAACACAGGATGCAGAAACTCTAGCAGAAGATGTAGCTCCTCTAACCGATGAAGAAAAGATTTTGGCAGAAGACCAGCCGAAAGGGGAAGACGATGAATCTCTGTATTCTGTAACTAATTTTTCTATTTAATTTTATCGAGTTTGTGTGGATTATGATTTGCGCAAGACTTATCACTACAGCGTTCTGGAATAGTTTTTGTGCCATCCATCATCAGCGCACCGCAGAGTTTACATTTCTCTCCCGTTGGTTTAGCTTTAATTGCATATTTGCAATCAGGGTAATTTGAACACGAGTAGAATATTCCGAAACGACCACGACGTTCCGATAAGAATCCTTTTTGGCATAGAGGACACTCTACACCTGTAGAATTGGCTTTCTCTTGTTCTTCGTCTTTCTTCACGAATTTACATTTAGGAAAGCGTGAGCAAGCTGTAAACATGCCAAACTTACCTTCACGCGTGACTAAGTTACCTTTACTACACTTAGGGCAAAGTTCTCCGGTATCCTTTGGTCCCTCTAGTTCTTTTCCATCAATAGTGCGAGCGCCATGGCACTCTGGAAATTTTTCACACGATAGGAATTTACCACTCTTACCAAGTTTGATAATCATATTTGCTTCACAAATTGGACACTTCTCTTTATTTGGCGCTTCGCCTAGATTGGTAATCTTCTCCGCTTTTTCTTTAGATTTGACCACTTCTGTAAATGGTTTATAAAAATCTGCAAGAGTTTTCTTATATGTGCGTTCTCCGTTGGCTATGTCGTCTAATTCATTTTCCATTTCCGCGGTAAAAGAGTCGCTGATATAAGTGGAAAAATGTTCTTCAAGGAAAGAACTTACTACTTCACCTGTATCTGTTGGAAAAAGTGCTTTATTAATTTTATCTACATATCCGCGATCATCTAGAGTTTTTATTATAGAAGCATAAGTAGAAGGTCTGCCGATCCCACGTTTTTCAAGTTCTTTAATCAAACCTGCTTCCGAATATCGTGCCGGCGGTTCAGTCTGTTTCTCTTCCGAATTAATGTCAATAAGTTTTAATAGGTCGCCTGACAAGAATTTCGGTAAGATGACGTCTTCGCTTGCAGACATAGGATCAGCTTTGAGCCAACCATCAAAGATAACACGAGAACCATTGAGCCAGAATGGTTGACACTCGGTGTCAACATTAGCAATAACCTTGGTACGCATCACTTCTGCTGATTTCATTTGACTTCCTATAGTTCTTTGCCAGATGAGTTGGTATAGTTTTTTTTCTCCATCTGTTATTCCGGCATACTCAACATCCATATGTGTAGGTCGTATAGCTTCATGCGCTTCTTGAGCATTTTTAGATTTTTTAGTAAACGTATGAGATTCAAAATAATTTTCTCCATATTTTGTTTTTATCAGTTTCTCTATATCTTTACGTGCAAGTGCACCGAGATTAGTTGAGTCTGTACGCATATAGGTAATATGTCCCGCTTCATAAAGTTTCTGGGCGAAGCTCATAGTGCGTGATGGAGCAAGACCTAGTCGCGAGCTTGCTGTTTGTTGTAAGGTAGAAGTAATGAAGGGTGCACGCGGAGCACGAGCCACTTTTGTTTCCTTGATATCTATTACTTTCCACGAACCTTTTTTACCTTTTTCAAGGATTTTTTCAACCTCTTTTTTATCTGTAGACTCTTTTGAACATAACCATTCATTAGAATGTTTATCCTTATCTTCAAGATTTGCTTTAATAGTCCAGAAGGTGACTGGTTTGAAGGCACGTATCTCACGCTCGCGTTCCATGATGATGCGAAGAGCGGGTGATTGTACTCTACCTGCGGAGAGTCCATAACGTACTTTTTTCCACACTAATCCAGAAAGATCATAGCCTACTAGACGGTCAAGTACTCGTCGTGCTTCTTGCGCTTCTCTTAAATTCGTATCAATTTTTCTGGGGTGCTCTAGGGCTATATTAACCGCTTCTTTAGTTATTTCATAGAAAACAACACGTCTTGGATTTTTTAGACCGGCAGCTTCTTGAACATGCCAAGCTATGGCCTCACCTTCGCGATCTGGGTCCGTAGCGAGTAGCACTTCTTCTGATTTCTTTGCTAGAGCTTTTATTTCAGAAATAATTTTCTCTTTACCTTTTACCACTTCGTAGTGTGGTACAAATCCAGCCGGCACATCTATAGCCGCTTTATTTGACTTAGGAAGGTCACGAATATGTCCGACTGAAGCTACAACCCTAAAATCTTTTCCAAGATATTTTTGAATAGTCTTTGCTTTCGATGGCGACTCAACGATTAAAAGTTTAGTCATTGGCTATCATTAGTACTACAGAAACTTTTTATTTGCAAATTGCGAACGTTGCGAATTAAACCAAATATTGCACACAGCTCACTTGATTTGACATGATGTTAATAATTTGCTATAATAGCAAAAGAAATAGAGGGGAGGTGATTAGTTATGCCCGAATCATGGAGTACTGTAGACGAGATCAAGTATCTAGAAGGTCTCGGCACACATCGTCAAGGGTCACCAGAAACCGTGGAGAAGGTTCCGCGTGAACTGAGACTCGAACTGCTTCTCAACTACAGACAGTCGATGAGACTCCGCGCCAACTGGGCCGGCATCGACCGAATACTTGTTGGCGGTATTGCCAACGAGATGATCGAGAAAGTGCGAGGAGGGACGTAGCTCTAAGGGAGTTGACCACCACATAATAGTGGTGGTCAACTAATTAGTAGTCCTGCTTGATGCGGGACTTTTTCGTAGATTACACAAATTTTCTATCAAAATGTTTTTCTAACCTCTCCTAACTCCTCCTTTATCAAGCCTTTTATTTCAAGGAGTGAAAGGGTGGCACTTGCCATACCAGTATTGAGTTTCGATCTTCTGATAAGTTCATCACGTGAACACGGATTCTCCAATATTTTTATAAAAATTTTCTCTTCATCATTGAGTTCGTTTATATCTACAAGAACAGGATGCTCGTCTCTCCTTTGAAATCCCAGAAGCTCAAGCACGTCATTAGAATTGCGTATAAGTGCCGCGCCGAGTCTGATGAGCATATGCGGACCGTCTGAAGTGGGAGAATCGACTGGTCCGGGTACCGCACCTACTTCTCTATTGTATTCAGTAGCAAGGCGAGAAGTAATTAAAGTGCCAGATTTCATTTCTGCTTCTATTACTATAGTGGCATGACACATTCCAGCCATTATTCTATTTCTCTTAGGAAAAGCCCATGCGCCGGAAGGCATAGTATCGTCATATTCAGACATAAGGCATCCCCGAGCTTCCACTATTTCATCTGCAAGGTTCACGTGTGAATGTGGGTGTAGGACTTTTCTATCAAGTCCAGAACCGGGAATGGCTATAGTCTGAAGCCCTGCTTTCAAGGCGGCGCGATGCGCAAAGGAGTCTATGCCTAATGCCAGACCGGAGACTATTGTTACAGGATAACCTGAAAGTCCGGATATAATAGATTCGCACGTTTCTCTGCCATAGCTTGAATATTTTCTAGAACCGACTATAGCTAGAAGTTTGTTGCCTTCCTTAGGTAATTCACCTTTGTATCGCAGACGAGTAGGAGGATCCGGAATCTCTTTCAATAATTCAGGAAACTTGTCAGGTAATAAATCTTGTATCATTCCATTTATAGTATCATTCTTGTATTATGTATTTAAGTTAGTAGCTATAAGCAATAAGCTAATTTATGCTAGATATTAAATTTATCAGAGAGAATAAAGAATTAGTCAAAGAAGCGACTAAGAAGAAGCATATAGAATTTGATGTTGATAAACTTCTAGAGGTTGATGACAGACGTAAAATGCTTTTAGGTAAAGTGGAAGAACGGCGCGCTGAGCAAAACGTCGCTAATAACTCGATAGTTAAAGCCAGTTTCGAAGAACGCAAGGATATCTTAGATAAGATGAAAACTCTCAAAAGAGAGCTTGAAGGTGATGAAGAAAAATTGAAAGAAGTTATGCGGGAGTGGCAATCTTTAATGCTTCTAACGCCAAATATTCCGGACATGTCTGTGCCGGAGGGTGACTCAGATGCTAAAAATAAGGAAGTAAAAAAGTGGGGCAAGATACCTAAGTTTGATTTTGAACCAAAGTCTCATATAGAAATCATGACAACTCTCGGTATGGCAGATTTCGAGCGAGGGGCTAAAGTTTCTGGTTTTAGAGGATATTTTCTAAAAGGTTCTGGTGCACTACTTTCATTTGCTGTTTGGCGTTATGCTCTGGACTTTTTCGTCTCTCGCGAACTTACTTTATTACAAGTTCCTTCTTTGGTACGTCGTGAGACGCTTCTTGGTACAGGATATCTTCCCCAAGGAGAAGATGATTTATATAAAACTCAAGATGGAGATTATTTGGCTGGTACTGCTGAAGTTGCCACTATGGGATTGTATCGTGACGAAGTAATTCTCAAAGAAGAGTTGCCTAAGAAATTTCTATCCTTCTCGCCATGTTTCCGCCGGGAAGCTGGTAGTCATTCTAAAGATGTTAAAGGTCTGATACGTGTACATGAGTTTTTCAAATTCGAGCAACTTATTTTATGTGAAGCTAGTCACGATGAATCAGTGAAGTGGCATGAATGGCTACATAAAAATATTGAAGAGTTTATCGAGTCTCTAAATATTCCTTATCGAACAGTACTTAACTGTGGTGGCGATCTTGGTCTCGGGCAAGTGAAGAAATATGACATAGAGGGCTGGGTACCTCTCGAGGGTGTTTATAGAGAACTTGGCTCGACCTCCTATTTCCACGACTTTCAAACTCGACGACTTAATATACGTTACAAAGATGGTGAAGCACTTAAATATGCTCATTCTCTTAATGCCACAGCTATAGCTACTCCGCGTATTTTAGTTTCTCTGGTTGAGAACTTCCAACAAGCTGATGGTTCTATTAAGATTCCTGAAGTCTTGGTGCCGTACATGAATGGTCTGTCATCGATAGTTCGATAGACTCACTACAAGTAAAGAAGTAAAGAAATGAAAATTGTTTCAAGCGGTAAGGCTC
>MHWM01000012.1:0-11703 GCA_001824135.1 Candidatus Zambryskibacteria bacterium RIFCSPLOWO2_02_FULL_39_14
TGTTTTGCTTTTCGGTACAAAGAAAATCCCAGAACTTGTACGAGGTGTTGGTGATGCTGTTAGGCACGTCAAGAATGGTTTTTCAGATGAGAAAAAGGAGACAACCGATAAAAAATAGCTAAAATCGCATAACCATTGTCTGACCGCTTTACTTCCACCCACTGATGGTTTACCATTAATTGTGGTGGATTATTATTAAGTAATAAAAAAATATCATGTTTGGATTTGGAACTACTGAAATAATTCTTGTGGCTGGTCTGCTCATCCTGTTTTTTGGAGCAAAGAAAGTATCAGATCTTGCTCGCAATGTTGGGGAAGCTATCAAGCATATCAGAGGTGGGTTTTCAGATGAGGCAAAAAAGGACACAACCGATAGAACCAGATAGAAATCATGAAGGTTTCTGTGCGCTGATGTGTAGGGTAAGCTACTTCGACAGGTCGTTCGACCTTGAGGGTCTCAGACCCGATAGGCTCAGGGTAAACCAGAATAAAATATGAAGAGCTGGAAACGTATTACTTTAGTAATTTTTGTTTTGGTTGGAGGTACTACGTCTTTTGGCTATTGGTCTATCAAACAATTTGATAGCGTGTTTGATAATTTGAGTGCAACATATCTTGCAAACACTCATTCAGTTTATCCATCTTTTAAACGAAATGCAGGACTAGCTTCCACTTCTCCAGAGATACTTGGAGAACTTGCCACCTCTACCGAGGGAATCATATTGGCAACCACCTCGACTACGACCACTGCTACCACCACACCTGTGGTTACTGCTTCCGCTAATTTGGAACTATCTTTTACCTTCCCCCAGAGCAACGCCCAAGTCTATATCGGCTGTACTTATCCAATTTCTTGGCAGTCATCTGCGACAATAACTTCACTAGAGACCGCTCTTATTGATGCTGGTACGAGAGAGGCTGTTGGGCCGAAAACAGGCGGTTTGGCAAAAGAAAATACTATAAAAAAAGATTTAGCAAATTTAGAATGGAAAGTGGGGGTTGTCTGGCCGGGAGCATATTACATTAAAGTATCGAAGATAAATGGCGTTGAAGCAGAATTTAGAAGCAAAACCTTTCAAATAAACAAAATGCCAGAAGGAATTGATGAGGAAGAGAAAATCAATATCTGCCGAGAATCTAGTGGTTAACTTTCTTTCATTTAATCTCTACGTTATAATTCTTTTACCGATAATCATTGTTCTTTTCACTATTTTTAAATATGGTTTTAAAAAAAATTATAGATAATAAAATAGTTTATGGTGTTATCATATTTGCTTTCGGTATATTCTTATTTGGGTGTAATAGTGCTTATGCAGCTTCGCTTTATTTCTCTCCCTCATCTGGAAATCAGACAGCTGGCAATATTTTGAATGTCAATGTTTTGGTCAACACCCAAGGCAAGGTGATAAACAATGCTGATGCTGTTATCAGGTTCCCAGCCAATATATTAGAAGCGGTTTCTATTAGTAAGACTGGCTCCATCTTCTCTCTTTGGGTAGAGGAACCAGCTTTCTCTAATAGTGCGGGGACTATTAGCTTAAATGGGGGTCTACCCACACCCGGCTTCACCGGTTCTGCTGGCAAGATGGTCAGTATTGCCTTTAGGGTGAAGACTGCCGGTTCTGCTTCACTTGCCTTTACTTCTGGAGCAGTGAGAGCCAACGATGGTTTCGGTACTGATATCCTTAGTTCTCTAGGTACAGCCACATTCACCATCTCTCCCGTGCCCGTGATCCCTGTTCCTGAGCCAACACCAACACCGACTATCGTAGATGAACCGGTAGTAGAAGAAGAGGTGTATACGCTACCGGAACCAATCGAACCTGTTCTGGAAGTTAATTGGATTAACAGGATTATAGAATTTATAGCCAACATCAATCTCGTTAGTTCTCTTCTTTGGGCAGTCATCCTCATTGTTCTCTTAGTTATCCTCTTGATGTATGGCAGGAGTCGTTTCGTCCGCTTGCGCTCCGGAGTTAGAAAAGAGACTGACGATGTGGAGAAGGTTCTGCATCATTCCTTTGATACTATCAAGGAAGACATCGTGGCTTGCGTTGGTCTCCTAGAGAGAGCAAGAAAGAGGAGACACTTAACAGAGGAAGAACGTGCTGTGGTGAGTCTCTTGAAGCAACATCTTAGAACAACGGAAGAATTGGTGACCAAAGAAATCCACGATATTCGTCGCCACGCAGAGAAGTAGCTCGTATATTGCCCGCTTTCGGTATATATTTACCTTACTTAATCGGTGTAGAATAGGATGCAATGTCTGGTATTGTCGTCATTACAACTAAAGGAGAAGCTAGAAGAAATTTCGTAAATGTGCTCCATGAAGAAACAGATAATGCCGTCGCATTAGTTGTTCTTCAGAACGTGAGAAGACTAAATCTTACAAAAAGAATCATCTCTTTATATAAGAAAGTTGGTTTTTTCGGGATGTTTTTTGAATTATATCATTTTCTAGCAGTTAAATTATCATCACAAAAAAAATATGCACTCGCCCTTCTTTCCTACCGTTCAGTCATATCTAATGTACAAGTGGAATATCTAACAGAGACATTGGAAACAAACGATATAAATGAGGATACTATATATGAGCATATTAAAAAAATTAACCCCGATATCATCGTTATTTGGGGCGGATATATTTTAAAACCGCGACTTTTAGAAATTGCGCGACATGCTATAAATATGCATTTTGGTGTTGTGCCATATTATAGAGGAGTTAACGGCGTTCAACATGCTATTTTAAATGATGATTTCGATCATATCGGCATAACTATTCATCATGCAGTTTCAGAAGTTGACGCTGGAGAAGTTATCAAGATAATAGATACTAGTTATCGAAAATCTCCAGAAAATTTCTTCATAACATTAAATGACATGGCTACACGAGAATACATTAATGTTATAAAAACTATTCTAAAGGAAGGTAGTATTGCATCAAGACGACAAGATTTGAGTAAAGGTAAAAACTATTTATCTAAAGAATGGACTTATGGAGAACAAAATATGTTGGCTAAAAAGATTTTGGCATGGAAGAAACCATACAAAAAACTACAAAAATGAGACTTCTAATTATCACTCAAAAAGTTAATAAAAATGATCCAATTCTCGGTTTTTTTCATCGTTGGATAGAAGAGTTTGCTAAACGTTTCGAAAAACTGACTGTAATTTGTCTCGAGAAAGGCGAGTACTCATTACCTGAAAATGTCCGAGTTCTGTCTCTTGGCAAAGAAGAGGGTAGGTCAAAAGCGGAGTACCTCTCGAGATTTTACAGATATATTTGGGAGGAGAGAAATAATTATGATGCGGTGTTTGTACATATGAATCAAGAGTACGTTCTACTTGGATGGAAGTTCTGGAAATTATGGGGTAAAAGAATTTATCTTTGGAGGAATCATGCTAAGGGAGATTTCTGGACTAGGCTTGCCGTTCTTTTTTCCGATAAAGTTTTCTACACTTCACCAAGTTCATACACTGCCAAGTTTAGGAAATCTGTTCAAATGCCCGTGGGTATCGACACTGATTTCTTCAAGCCCGATTCCAATATTACAAGGATGCCTGGCACTTATTTATTTTTAGGTAGAATTTCACCGATTAAAAAGGTGCTGGAATTTATTGATTGGGTCAAAGAGAATCAATACAAGGCAACCATTGCCGGCCCAATCCTTGCGGAAGACAGGGAATATGGAGAACAAGTCAAGCGTAATCTCACTGACAAAATTAAATTTCTCGGGCCGGTGAACCAAGAAGAAGCACTCCAACTCTATCAATCACACGAAACTTATGTAAATATGACACCTGCCGGTAGTATGGACAAAACTATCTTTGAAGCAGCTGCTTCAGGGATGAAACTCGAAGTGCGAAATCCAGATGCAAAAGATTTTAGAGTCGAAGATCATAGTTTAAAATTACTTATGGAAAAGTTAAAACTAGCTTTGATTTAGTTGGTTGTAGACAGCTTTCAACTTCTGATTGAAAACAGTCGGTGAGAAGTTCCTTTCGGCGAATTTTATGGCATTTTTACCCAGCTCAGTTTTTTCTTCTTTCGGTAGTTTAGAAAATTTTTCGATTGCCTCGGCCAATTTTTGGGCCGACAGATCCTTGAGTACAAAGCCGGCTTTGGACTGCTCCAAGATCACTCTCTGGTCGCTCACAGATGAGCCGATTACTGGTCTTCCGGCCGCCAAATATTCTGAAAGCTTCTGCGGATATTGCAAGTCACTAACTTTCCCCGCTAAGCGCGGGGAAACCATGACATCGCAATTTTTTATCAATTTTGAGGCATCTTCCCTCTGGAATTTGCCTTTATAAATTATATTTGAAGTATTGGGAAATTTAGATTTGTCAGAATGGTCAAAGCCTGCCAACTGAAATTTAATATAAGGCACGCCCTCTAGTATCTTGGCGGTTTCCATTAAGATACCTAATCCCTGCCACCAACTACTATTTCCTTGATAGCCGACTAACAAATATTTTCTAGCCTGAAGTTTTTCAAACAATATCGGGAAGTCAACAGGTCCCCAGATAACATTCAGATTTTTCTTACTATAAAGTATTTTTGATATATAGTCCTTCTGGGTGTAGCTCATCACAATAACTCCATTGGCAAATATATATCCAACTATATCTAAAAGGAGAAATATTATTCGTTTCCAGATTCCTAATTGATCTTTTGTTTCAAACCAACTCCACCCATGCATCTCAAAGATTATCTTAGTTCTTGGATTGATTAGCTTATACAGCATTATTGGTATTATGGATATAGTACTAAAACCGTGAATAATATCCGGCTTTAGCAGTCTTATCTGTTTGATAGCCTTGAGACTGAATTGACCAAATTTTGCATTTCCAGCGGAGATAACGCTTGTATCGCAAAAGTTCGAAACGCATTCAATGACGGTCTTAGCCCTGATCGGAGTACCTGTCAACTGATTGATGTCAAATGGACAAATAAATATAACTTTTCTCATTGTCTGTGACTAGCGCACATTTCCGTCAAGATGTTGTCAATATCGTACTGTTGTTTCCATTCTGGATAATGCTTTTGAAACTTAGAAGTGTCGGAAACATACCAAATATGGTCACCAATACGTGCCTTGTCGTTGTATTCTATGATTGCTTTTCTGCCACTAATTTTTTCTATTTTTTCTATGGCTTCAAGTATGGAAATATTGGACATGCGTCCACCTCCAGCATTGTAAATCTCTCCTTTCTTGGGATTCTCGTAGAAGTGCCAAAACATACTTACTAAATCGTGCGCATGGATATTATCTCGCACCTGTTTTCCCTTATAACCGAAGATTGTATATTTCTTGCCATCAAGGATGCACTTAACTAAATATGCGAGAAAGCCGTGAAGCTGGGCTCCGCTATGCTGGGGACCAGTTAGGCACCCTCCCCGAAATACCCCTGTCTTTAAGCCGAAGTATCTGCCATATTCTTGAACCATAATATCAGCGGAAATCTTGGATACGCCAAAGACACTATGAATTGTCTGATCCAGACTCATAGATTCATCAATACCTTTATGATATTTATGCTTAGGATCAATCTCATATCTTTTTTCAAGTTCTACTAATGGAAGTAAATTTGGGTTATCGCCATAGACCTTGTTGGTTGAAGTAAAAATAAATACAGCATCTGGAGCATGGTTTCTAACATTTTCAAGAAGGATTAATGTTGCTCGAGCGTTAATATCAAAATCAGTCATAGGCTCTTTGGCCGCCCAATCATGACTTGGTTGAGCGGCTGTGTGTATCACTAAATCAAATTTATTTGATTTAAATAAATCTTCAATTTTTTTGTCATCTCTAATATCAATATCAAGATGTTTATAATGATTCTTAAATTCTGATTCCAGACGATCTCTCATCCAACGCGTACTTGCTTCATCACCGAAGAATTTTTTTCTCATATCATTATCGATGCCCACGACCAAAAACCCCTTTTGAATTAGAAAACGTACTGACTCAGAGCCAATAAGGCCACATGAACCTGTTACTAGGACTTTCTTCATAACAATACAATTATACTATTTCTTAAATTGCAAGATATTATCCTAACAGATAATATGAACAAACGCCTCAAATCTAATTCCATGAAGATTATCTATATAGCCAATACAGTTTTACCAACTGGGAGGGCGCATGGTGCCCAGATAGTAAAAACATGTGAAGCTCTAAGTGATGCGGGGGTAGATCTCGAACTTATTGTAACTAATAGAAAGACTCCTATCAGAGAATCTGTTTTCGAGTACTACGGTGCTAGAGAGAATTTCAAAATAACAAAAGCATGGTGCATTGATACCGTGCATCTTGGCTGGCTCGGGTTTTGGTTTGAGCAACTAACTTTCGCATCAAGCGTCATTATACATACGATGTTGAAAGATGAACTATTTTTTACTCGGGATGAGTTCATAGCTTGTTGCTTGAAACTTCTTGGTAAGAGGGTTATATGGGAGGCGCATATAGGGCAGAAAAATATTTTTGCAAGATTTCTCGTCAAGACAAACACGAAAATGATTGTTATTTCTCATGGGTTAGAGAAACTCTATCTTGAATATGGTGTGAGGTCGGAAAATATTAGAGTAATACCTGACGGTGTCGATCTCAATCAATTTGGTAAACAGATTAGTCAAGAAGAGGCAAGGAGGACAATTAATGTAGAAAAAGATATGAAGCTCATTGTTTATACTGGTAGTCGGCAAGTGGGAAAGGGTGTAGAGACTTTGGTAGAAGCTGGAGCTTTGCTTGGCGATTTAGCTCAAGTGATGATAGTTTCGAATAAACATTATCTTGAGATACCTCAGTATCTAGCGGCGGCTGATGTATTAGTTATCCCCAATAGCGCTAAGGACAAGGTGTCGCATCTCTACACATCACCAATGAAGCTCTTTGAATACATGGCCTCTGGTAGGCCTATAGTAGCTTCTAATTTGCCATCAATTCGAGAAGTTCTTGATGATTCTACTGCTTATTTTTTCGAACCAGACAACCCGGAAAGTTTAGCGGAAATTGTCACTTACGTTCTTAATGATCCAAAAGCAATAGAAAAGACCAAGAGAGCAAAGGAGCAAGCACTGGAGTATACTTGGGAGAAAAGAGCAAAGAAAATTATCGAATTTATAAGCAAATGACCTTCTCAAAAAGAATTGGCAATATTTTACTTCTCATCCGTGTTTTAATCAGAGCAATTTTCTCAGGCAGAGCGGACAAAATTCCAAAAACTATTTCAAGAATTATTGTCGTTCCGACAGGTAAGCTTGGAGATGTGGTCTGCACCACGCCGGTTCTTAGAGCTGTGCGTAAGCATTTCCCGCAAGGGTATGTGATTGTAGTCGGAGACTCTAAGCTCCATAAGCAGATTCTTCTCGACAGTGACTTAGTTGATGAGTATTCGGATAATGCTGTTTCTGCTGATGTTGCTTTAGTTACAGGTCCAACTTTCGAATTAACCGCTCCTTTGTATCTTACCGGCATTCCTTTGATAATAGCACCGAAAGTTATAGGCGGATTTTCTTCTCAAGTTACAAAGCCGTACAGAATACTCACTCATTTTCTTAAGACGTATGTTTATCGTATGAAAGAATATGCTCCACGCGAGAGACTGCGCTGTCTTGAACCTCTGGGTATTATTTATGAAGACACTACAAAATATTTAGGATTTTCGGAATCTGCTGATACTAAAATTCAGCAATTTCTCTCGATACATGATATTGATCTAAAAAAAGATTTTGTGATAGGTGTAACTCCGACTGCTGGACATAAAATCAAAGAGTGGCCTGAAAAGTGTTTTGCCCAAATGATCGACTATCTAGTAGCGAAGTATAAAGTGAAAATAATCATCCTAGGTGGACCCAAAGACAGGGAGAAAGTCGAGAAGACAAAAAGCTACTTGAACCAAGAGACAAAAATTATTGAGACTACCAGCCTAAATATAGACGAGTTAAAGGCACTAATTGCGAAATTAAAGTTATTTATTTCTGTTGATACTGGACCAATCTATATAGCCGAAGCCTTTGGAGTCCCGACCATTGATATCACGGGTCCAATTGATGAAAAAGAGCAACCACCACAAGGCCCATTTCATAGAAATGTTGTTCCTCCGCAAAGATTGCGTCCAGAGCTTTTTGTCCTCAATGCAAAGTCTTACAATAGAGAAGAAGCGTTGCGTCAAGTAAAATCGATCACTGTTTCTATGGTTACAGATGAAATAGATTCTCTTCTATCAATTCTAAAAATGAGTGAATGATTACTATATGTATATCTTGGATGTGAGAAGTAATATCTGAAGGAACAATAACTGATATATCAGATGTTTCTTTAATTTTGCCACCACCGTTGCCTAATAGACAGATGGAAATCATTTTTTTGGATTTTGAAATTTTTAAAGCTTCAATAATATTTTTTGAGTTTCCACTAGTTGAGATTCCTATAAAGATATCTCCTTCTTGCCCAAGACCTTCTAGTTGTCTAGAAAAGATAAAATCAAAACCGATGTCATTGGACCATGCCGTAAGCATCGAAGAATCAGTAGTTAAAGCAATAGCAGGAAGTGCTCTCCTCATTGACTTAAATTTACCTAAGAGATCGGTAGCGAAATGTTGTGAATCTGCTGCGCTTCCACCATTTCCTGCAATATAAATACGTTTACCAGCTACAAGTGAGTCACAGATTTGTCGTCCTGCTTTCTCTGCATTTTCTAGAAAGCCCTTGTTAGTAAGGGTGGTATTTTTCACTGCTATGGATTTTTCCAAATATTCTTTTATCACTGTATTATTAAGTGGTATTATAGCGGAATTATGTGCAAATTATCCAATCTTAGTCTATACCTGATTAATCACAGGATCGCTAGGTATCTTGATAGATGAAATTAAAAAGGCACATGTATGAAAAAATCTCTACAAACATGTATTGTCTGCGGTAGGGGTGCAGACAAGAGAACGTGGAATAATCTAGCTGTATTAGTTTGTCGTAATTGTGGCTTGACTTGGAGGGAGTCCTTTGATTTGTCAGAGGATTATTATGTGAAATTGAATGAAGGTCGGGCGAATCTAGATACACAGAAAGTTGCAATACGTTTACGTAATTCTGAAGATAGGTTTAATACCATTAGAAGATTTCTACCTAGAGCCGGAATTTGTGATATTGGGTGTGGTGATGGTTCGTTTCTATCCATACTGCGTGATTATGGATACTTAAAGTGTTGGGGTATTGAACCAAGTGAGTATTATCATAAAATGACGATCGATCGTAACCTTGATGTAATAAAAGGTGAGATAGATGAAATACTAAATATATCTAAAAGGAAAGAGGTGCACGCAATCACACTTTTTCATGTCATTGAGCATTTAGATGATCCAATTGGATCATTAGAAATCATGGCTGAAAGTTTGAGGAAGGGCGGAATATTGATTATAGAGACTCCTGATAAAGATGCTTCAATCCAAAAAGCTACAGATCATAAAAATGAACTTATCTATCCCGAGCATCTCTTTTACTGGAACGAAAAATCTCTATGTAGAGTTCTTCAAGAGAAAGGGTTTAAGATTTTAAAAATATCTCGCCGTTCATTTGACTGGAAACACTCTCCAATTAAGACATCTTTAATGCGGTTAGGAATGGTAAAAAGTTTGTCCAAAGGCAATACTAGTTTAGATATTAAAAGTCAGACAGACAAAGATGTCGTGGTCATCAAAGATAAAGGGAAAAACTTTTTTAGAGAGCTTTTGAGAATATTGCTAGCGTATCTTGTACGTATATTGGGACGAGATGATTATCTGCTAGTGGTCGCAAGGCGTATTTAGTATAATTACAATCTCATGGGTACGTTCAAAGAATATTTAAAAGCAACGCGATTAGGCAGTCATTTCTGGAGCAGGAGCTTCTTTCATTATTTTTGGACTGGAGGATTTTTTACTTTCCTTAACATATTTCTGGTATGGTTTTTCATAGATATTTTGAAAATTTCTACCATAATATCCAGTACTGTAGTAATCTTAGGTCTTTTTATCGCTAGATACTTGGTATATCGATGGTTAAAAGTTATGTAAAATTATGGCTTCATTAGTATCTCTCCTTAAAAAACTTCCCATAGATGTAGGACAAGGGGAACGAAAACATGACTCTGCTGGTAAGTTGATAGCCTTTTCTTTTGTCGAGGATGGGGTGGGGAAGATTGCATTAGATATAGGCTGTAGAGATGGCTATTGGAGTGAGCGACTTAAGAGCAGAGGATTCGAAGTGCAAGCACTTGATCTAGATCCTGCATATACAAGGGCTATTAAGCATAATGTGGAAAACGGTTTACCATTCGGAAGTCAGAGTTTTGATTTGGTATGGTGCACTGAAGTAATTGAGCATTTATATAAACCAAAGTATTTATTAGATGAAGTAGAGAGAGTATTAAAACCGGGAGGTATGGTTATTCTTACTACACCGAATTCTGGATGGTGGTTGTATAGCATAACTAAATTGTGGGGATGGACGCCAGAGAAATTGCAAAATCCGGATCATAAACAATTTTTTACTGAAAAAGATATAAGAAACATATCAGTAGGGTACGAACTTCTGGGATATTTTCCGTATGCTATTAAGTTCTTCCCAATCAGATCGCTCGTTAACTTACTTTCCCCAACCTTTATTTTAGTAAAGAAACATGCTAGTTTTCTCTCATGAAATTGTCAATCATACTACCTATCTATAACGAAGCGGGGAATCTTGAAGCCTTGTATCGTGAAATTAGAAAAGAACTTCCTGTGATGCCTTTCAAGTACGAAATTATTGCGGTCAATGATGGTTCAAGCGATGGTAGTTACGAGATTCTCGAGAAGATTGCCAAAAATGATAAACATTTTCGAGTTCTGCATTTGAGTAAGAATTATGGCCAAACTGCAGCACTCTCAGCTGGGATTGATGTTGCAACTGGCGATATCTTGATCCCCATGGATGCAGACCTTCAAAATGATCCCGCTGATATTTCAAAGTTTCTCGCATTGATCAATCAAGGTTACGATGTGGTAGCAGGTTGGAGGAAAGATAGACAAGACAATTTCTTGCGTCGTCTACCATCTATCTTGGCAAACAAACTCATCTCTCGCATTACTGGAATCTCCCTTCACGATTATGGTTGTACAATGAAGGCTTATAAGAGAGAGATTATAAAAGACGTGCGTTTCTACGGAGAGATGCATCGCTTCATGCCAGTCTATGTGGCTTGGCATGGTGCAAAGATATATGAACTAGTTATCAATCATCGTCCGAGACAACATGGTCTTTCGAAGTATGGTATCTCTCGAACCTTCCGAGTAATTTTGGATTTGCTCACGGTCAAATTCCTAATGACGTATTTGTCTAGACCGATGCATTTTTTTGGTTGGGCTGGACTCGCGTCTCTACTTTTGAGCTTTATATCTGGTGTCGCGGCTATTGTAATTAGGTTGTTTTATGATGTGCATTTTACTAGGACACCGCTACCACTACTTACAGTGTTTCTCATAATTATGGGAGTGCAGTTTATTTTGATGGGTCTCTTGGCAGAAATTCTTATTAGGATTTATCATGAACCTCGTGGTAGAGCTACGTATTCGATCAGAAGTAAGATAAACTTTGATCATGAATGAGTTTAAAGGGTTGCTTTTCAATCATAAAGTAGCAATTATTTTGGCTTTGTTCACATGTTTTCTCGTTACTTTTCCACAAA
>MHWM01000012.1:11710-12443 GCA_001824135.1 Candidatus Zambryskibacteria bacterium RIFCSPLOWO2_02_FULL_39_14
CACAAATTTATTTCCGTATCGATCATAAGGATGATGGTATTTATCAAGGTATAGAATTACTCCCGGATGCTCCTTGGTCAGCAAGAGTCAGGGAGATTCAGGATGGACATGGCTTTGGTAGTATTTATTATAAAGATGGCAAAAACGATCCTTATTTGTTTCAACCAGTTGGTTCTACGGTAGTGGCTTACATGGGTAGTCTCCTGTCTCTTGATATTAACAATACTATTCTTCTTTCTCGCTTTGTTCTACCCTTCATTGCGTTTATTGTGTTATATGTCTTTGTCTATCTTTTATTTCGAGATAAGGCGATGGCTCTTGCTAGTGCATCACTCATACTCCTAGGAGAATCTGTATTGAGTTACTCTGGAGTCGAGAGACTTATCCGCGGCATCAGTCCAACAAGCTTCTTAGAACTTGCGAGACCGGTAAATTCAGCAATGATCTTCATACCGTTCTTCGGGTTCTTGATATCATTCTGGACTTTTCATAAGAATAAAAAATGGCAGTACGGAGCATTGAGTGCTATTTTGCTTGGTTTGAATTTCTATAATTATTTCTACACATGGACTTACCTGTATGCCTTTGGTGGAGTTCTATTTATTATTTTTCTATTGAGAAGAGGATGGCAAGAAGTAGTTAGAATCAGCTCTGTTTTTGTTGGAGCTCTTCTTCTTCTTGTTCCGTATGCTCTCAATATCTATCGCGCCTCACAACACCCAACGTACGACGA
>MHWM01000013.1:0-6565 GCA_001824135.1 Candidatus Zambryskibacteria bacterium RIFCSPLOWO2_02_FULL_39_14
GTATAGGTTCAATAGCTTGGCACCACTTGGTGGAATATCATCAAGAGTATGTCATACACAAATAACAAGAACCTACCTAAGATTAGGAGAGAAGCAACAAGACTTGTTCATCGAGGTTGGAGTGCCAGAAAGGTTGGTCGTTATCTCGGATTCCATCACACAGCAGTCATGGAATGGTACAGAAAAGCTAAAGTCATTGGAGACCATCCAATACCAACAAGAAGTTCGAGACCAAAATCACATCCAAAACAGTTGAGTAAAGAAATAGTGGAAAAAATTGTGAAGAAGAGATTGGAACACGGAAGATATGCTGAAGCTTTGCACAAAGAGCTTCTAAATGACGGAGTAAAAGTATCTATTTCATCAGTTAAGAGAACTCTGGAACGTAACTACCTCATTAAGAAGAGAAGTCCATGGAAACGTTACCATCCTCATCAAGATCGCCCGTATGCCCTTAAATCAGGTGATTTAGTACAGATGGACACAATTCATCGAATGATAGACAAAAAGAAAAGGCTGTACGTATTTACACTGATTGATGTCTATTCACGATGCACATTTGCTAAAGCATTTGAAAGAATGAATGCAAGAACAAGTATTGATTTTGTATTAGAAGCACAAAGCGAGGCAACCTTCCATTTCAATATGTTGCAGTCTGATCATGGACCAGAGTTTGGTAAATGGTTTTCAGAACAAGTTAAAAAATCTCACAGGTATACCAGAATTGGTAAACCTAATGATAATGCTCACATAGAAAGATTCAACAGAACACTACAAGAAGAATGTTTAGATAAAGTTTCAAACAATGTTGAAGAGATTAATTGTGCTTTGAAGAAATATCTGCGATACTACAATTACGAAAGAGTTCACGGAGGAATTAATTATCAAATTCCCATGCAGGTGGTGTGAAGCTATTGATTACGTTACGGGACTCGTGGGGTACATTCAACAAGTTATTGCAACACTTTGATTATCTTGAAGTGTTGCAATAACTTGTTGAACCTATGTCGGGCTTTAATTTAAGATTCTAAATAAGAGTTTTTAGTGCGTCTTGAAAATCTTCTGGATACGGAGATTCGACTTTGATCTTTTTACCACTGACATTTTTGAAAACAATAGAACGCGCGTGAAGGGCAAGACGATTGAAACCAAGTAGGCACGGTTTGTTGAGTGCATAGAGTTTGTCACAGACGACAGGGTGATGAAGTGCGTTGAAATGAACTCTGATCTGGTGAGTTCTACCTGTTTTTGGTTTAGCCTCGACGAAAGTTACGCTTCTGTCTCCAGTTCGTTTGAGAACCTGAAAATACGTTATCGCTTCTCTCTTGTCTCCTCTAGCCCCTCTTTGTGCAGACCATTTCTTAAAGTTACTAACACTGCGACCTATTGGCAGATCGATAATACCCCGATCATCCTTAAGATTGCCATACACAAATAGATGGTAAATTTTTTCAATCTCTCTGTTTTTAAATTGTTCTTTCAAGACACTGTGACCTATCTTCGTCTTTGCAAGAAGTAAGATGCCGGAAGTGTCACGGTCAATACGATGCACTATCCCCGCTCTCTCTATCAACTCGCCACTAGTTTTCTCTATGGACTCTCCTACATCTTTTGAATCTGGATAAGCTTCTGCAAACCATGATGAAACACTTGGCTCAATAGTACGCCCATCCGGATGAACGACTAAACCAGCGGGTTTATCTATAACCAAGATGTCATCATCTTCGTAAATAATATTTTTGGATAGATCAATCATTGTTAAAGTGAGCACGAGAGGATTTGAACCTCCACGAGATTACTCTCACTGACTCCTGAAGCCAGCGCGTCTGCCGATTTCGCCACGTGCTCGAGCGAGGAGCGCCACAAAAGCTTGCTTTCATGACTTCTAAACGATGAGTACTCAAGGTTTACCTTACAGCGCTCGTGCAATTACAATACAATATATGATAATATCGTGCCATTAGGGCGGTTAGCTCAGTTGGTAGAGCGCGTCATTTACACTGACGATGTCGGGGGTTCGAGCCCTCCACCGCCCACTACGTGAAAAAAGATTACCAGAAATTAAGTATAAAAGTTCACAAGAAAACTCGCGGGAAACTTGAAATAGTATCGAGGATTCCGATAAATAACCGCAATGATTTATCCATCGCCTATACTCCGGGTGTTGCCGGACCAGCACTTGCTATCGCGAGAAATAAAAAACTCGCATACGACCTCACTTCGACTAAGAATGGAGTCGCTATAATATCAGACGGATCGGCTGTACTTGGACTTGGCAATATCGGACCAGAAGCAGCACTACCTATCATGGAAGGTAAGGCGGTGCTCTTTAAACGTTTTGCAAACATAGATGCCTTCCCTATCGTCCTTTCGACACAAAACTCTGATGAAATAGTGGTAGCAGTTAAAGCAATTGCTCCAACTTTTGGCGGTATTAATCTCGAAGATATATCTGCACCACGTTGTTTTGAGATTGAGAATAGATTGAAGGAAGAACTTTCTATACCTGTGATGCATGATGACCAACACGGTACAGCGGTAGTCGTATTAGCCGGACTTATAAATGCGCTTAAAGTTGTCGGGAAGAAAAAAGAATTTGTTAGTGTGGTCATAAACGGCGCCGGAGCGGCCGGAGTGGCTATAACTAAACTGTTATATCTCTATGGAATACACAACATGGTGATTTGCGATAGCAAAGGTATCGTAGAAAAAAAACGACAAGACTTAACACCTATCAAGAAGGAGCTTATAAAAATTACTAACAAGAAAAATCTCTCTGGCTCATTGACCGACGCTATTAAAGACGCAGATATATTCATTGGAGTTTCTAAAGGAAACCTCCTTAAACCTTCTGATATAAAAACTATGACAAGAAAGGCTATTGTTTTCGCCATGGCTAACCCCACACCAGAGATTATGCCAGATAAAGCTAAACTTGGAGGAGCAGTCGTAGTAGCTTCTGGTCGTTCAGATTTTCCCAATCAAATAAATAATGTCCTTGTATTTCCAGGGATTTTTAAAGGAGCCATAGAATCTCGCACTCACCAAATAACCGATGATATGAAGATTGCCGCAGCTCTAGCGCTTGCGGCAGTAGTAAAAAAACCAACTGCCAATAAAATAATTCCATATCCTTTTGATAAAAGAGTGGTGGCTTCTATTTCTAATGCTATTAAGAAATTAGCAATGAAAAAACCGTGATTTTGTATCACAGTTTTTTCATTTTGTGTCCCCGGCAGGAATCGAACCTGCATCAAAGCCTTAGAAGAGCTCTACTTTATCCATTAAGCTACGGGGACAAGTAAGTAACAGTAAGCATATTGCTCATTGTTTCCGAAGACTACCCCCACCGCAAAACGATAGAGGGTGTGATGTGATATTACACTTTCTTAGAGTGAAGGGTCAACGGTTGAAACACGTTTACTTTTGAGTCTTTCAAATTCAATTGCTTTGTTTTGGTAATAAGAAACAGTTTCTCTAAGTATGGATATATCCAGAGTGCGTGTTTTATCATCTCCCATTTTCTTCACTAAGAAAATTTCTCCCTTATCAATCTTTATAAACATATAAACACTTGAAATAATCGTGATAATAACCAGAATCGCTGTAGAAATGAAGATAATTTTCCAGTCAATTTCAGGATTTGAATCAAGTTTAACAAAACTCTTTTTACGAAAAATTAATTTAGAGAAAAATGTGTGTAAAATATCCATGATTTTAATCAAAAGAGTACAATGACAGTATAATTATGGAATTCCAATCATCATCCTCTTTATAAAAGCTTGATTCGTTTATCATAACCCTATTAGGCAGACTCTCAATAGCATGCAGGAAAGACATCACACTAACCCAAGATCCTTTTGTCTCTACAGCTATGCTTATTATGTGTGGTTCAACAAGTTCCTCTTCTGTACCTTTAACAGAAGTTATGTCTGTTTCGAGACCGAATTTCCGACCAACTTCTTCAATACTCTCAATAAGAGGAACAAGTTTATCTTCTGAAAGAACAAAGTTGTTAAAAGATTCAATGTCTTCAGAAGCACTGCGTTGCGCTATTCTAATAGACTGAACTAAGGCATTAGTTTCAGTAAAGTTATCTGCAGTATTGAGAAGCTCTGAGGTATTATTATTCTTAAGCCGTACGATATAGACACCCAAAACAAGCACAATAAAAAGAGTAGTGGAGATGAGAACCAAAACCATAATAAATAATTTGGAGTTTTTTAATATCATGATGATGTTCTGGGAGTTATAGGAGGTTCTTTAGGTGAGAATTTTATTTGGAAATTGATATCAGTATCTTGAGTCAGATTAGATATTGGTAAGGTTACTGATGAGAAATACCCAGAATCATTAATACTATCCTTAAATGTTACAAGAGTTTGCCTATTAAGAGCTGTGCCACTTACGGATAATTCTCTCTTACCCTCAGAATTTGTCCATGAAATACTATCTATAAATATGCCGGAAATTTTCTGTTCAAGCATCTTTTCAATAAAATCAGACGGTCTATCCGTATCAAGCTTTGGAGAAAGTACTTCGAGTTTATTATTAATCTGAGTAAGCCATTTTTGAAGTTCTGGTTCATCTCCTTTCAATATAGATTTATCTATAATTCTGGTACGTTCAAGTATTTCTGTCTGGCGAGCATTTGAAAGAACATAAGAAGGCAGTAGCCCTATTATCCCCACGACAAATATTAAAATAAGTGCATAGAGTATAACGATAGCCCGACGCATATTATACTCATGTACCACCTTATTTCTCTCTTCTTCTGTAAGTAATTTAAACATCACTTTTATTTAATTAGGTAGGACTAGACCTATAGCAGAGGCGTAATCCAAAGATTCATCAAATGGCATCTCTGGAACTTGATTACGTGGAAAAGATACATTCACCCAAATATCAGCAAGCATGTATTCAATACTTACTTCGTTCATCAACTGCTCTACAAACTCTTTTCTACCAGCTCCAATTCCTGATACCATTATTTTTTCTATTTTCTTTTCTAACTTACCTGATTTATCAGCACGAGATTCCCAAAAGGTTATCACTTTATGCATCTCTTCTTTCAAATTATTTATATTGGAATGCAAATCATCCCCATCGACACCGTAATTTGACGTACTACTAAATTGCACCACTTTATCTGAAACAATATAGAAACCGGTTTTTCTTTTAAAGAGATTAACAATGAGATGCGAGCGCTTATCTTGTCTGGGAATAATAGCTCGAGCTATTGCCTGTGATTCAATATCGAAAGAAATAGGAGTAATACCAGCAAATTCAAAAAGTTCTATATAAGTATCCACCGTACTTTTCGACAAAACTGTGACAGCCACTTTAATATTTGAGGAATCAGATAATTCATCCACAATCTCAAAGTCAAATATTGATTCAGCCAAAGAAATGGGAACATTTTCTTCAATAACAAAAGCTACAGCATCATAGAGATCTTTCTTAGGTACTTTATCAACATTAGTAGTGAAGAGATAAGCTTTCTCATCTGGCAGAGTAGCTTGAACGTGACGAACACCATAGCGCAAAGATAACCCTTTCAAAGCAGAAACGAGTTCGGCATAATTGTCTGATCCTTGCTCGATCATTCCGTTAGAACCATCCACTCTATTTAAATGTGCTAATTTAAATCCACCTCCTAAGATAGCTCGATGCAATTGCACAAATTTCACATCTTCATCTGTCACGACAATACCCGAATTAGAAAGTAAGAGAAGTTCCGGTGCTGGGAAAAAATCTAGAAAAGTTTTGTTATTTAACAAAGAAGTCATACGCCTTTATTATACATGGGTATCAATAAAACTCTTAAGGATAATGGCTGCTGCCGAAGCATCTGTCATTTGAGTCTGTCCTTGAATTTGTCTGGCTTCTACAGTGGAGAGAATTTCTGTATGTAATATGATTTCAACTCCGCGTTTTTCAAGTTCGTTTTTAAACTTATCTATATCGTCCTGAATAGGATTATTCTGTCCGCTGAAATTTGTTGATTTACCTATGATAATTTTACTGATCTTTTCATCATCTTTAAACTTAAGAACTTTACTTAACAGATCTTTATCATTATCTAGTACCATACGAGGCAAACTAAAATGTCCAGAATCATCTGTCGAGGCGATACCCACACGTTTACTCCCATAATCTATAGCCATTAATTTCTCGCTCATTTCTTAAATTATAGTATAATTAAAGCATATGAGTTCAATACAATTTCTTGCCGACCTAACCAACATACATCCAGCATTCATAGCTCTAGCAGCCATGTGGTCTTTGATCTGGAAAGGTTTGGCTCTTTGGAAATCTGCTGGACTTAGGCAGAAATACTGGTTCATCGCACTTCTGGTTGTTAACACAATAGGTCTACTTGAAATTTTCTACATCTTTTTCATAGCCAGACGATACAAAATTGAGGTAGTAGAAAAGAGTGAATAGCACACTTGGCGGGGACGATTGCCGGAACTTTGAACCGAAAGTACAGCTCAACTACAGCAATGTTGATAAAATTGTACGGGATTTAAGGCGAATTTACCAAGAAAAGCCTGATTTGTTC
>MHWM01000013.1:6594-7162 GCA_001824135.1 Candidatus Zambryskibacteria bacterium RIFCSPLOWO2_02_FULL_39_14
CTAATTGTATTCAGAATCTGCTGCACTTCTTCATTAGTGACTTTTGAACCAGCAAGACGCATGGATGAGCCAGTGGAAGCTATGAGGGTATCGCGACGAAGTTCCGCCAAACGCTCCAGTGAAATGCCAGCATGCTTTTTAATATGTTTGTTTTTTGTCATATATTTAAACAATGTGTTTCTCTGCCCAGACATTCGTTCCGTCATTTACGCCATAAAAGGCTTCTTTCTTGCTCAGTAAGTTTTTGGCGGTCACAAACCTTTTCTGACCCTTTCTCATTTCCTCCTCAAAATTTGCTTCTGTAGTATAAATACTTGGAAATTTCCCGGAAGTAGCATTTACCGGATTTGTAGGATCATAAATATAAACCTTGTCTCCCTGTCGAATAACGACAAAACTATGTTCTTCAGAAAATTCATCATCTCTGTCCCAAAGAACATCACCGCTAAAATACGTGGAAGGAACGCCTTCTTGCTGTAAGTATCCTTGAGCAAGGGCGGCAATCTCGGCACATTCTGCTGTATTGGCAGTAAAAATATCGCTTAGTTTTATTTCTTTATCTTTTTCG
>MHWM01000014.1:0-7884 GCA_001824135.1 Candidatus Zambryskibacteria bacterium RIFCSPLOWO2_02_FULL_39_14
CATCAATGTTTCCCACTACTTCAGTCAAAGTACATTGAAACTGGTATGGTCGGATATATTGTCTTTGTAGAGCAAGTCTAATTTGTGTCTGAAAGGGAGAACACAAGTATCCAAGATCAGAACCCTCTATGAACTCCCCAGCCACACCATCAGCTATGTTAGTAAAATATTGGTTTGGATTGGTTACATAAGCTGGATTACCCTCGAAACCGGTCTGAGCCCAGTCGACAGTTGAGCGGACCATGCTATCTATAAGTCTCTGCGCCGCAATCATTGCTCCTCCATCTATAATAGCTCTAGCTAGAGCTTTGACATCAATGACAATATCCCCCAATCCGAAAATCGCCTGTGTTCTGGGTGTAAAAACAGGAAGATAAAATGTAGAAGAAATGAAAGACAGAATGAGAATAAATGTTATGAATTGTTTTCTAAACATTTTCTTTAATTATATACCATTGGCTGTCAAAATATTACTAATCTCATTGAGGATAACATCTTCTTTATCTAAGTTTTCGTTCAAAATGATCAAACCGGCAAAAGCGGCAGTCGAATCTTGTTCGGTCTCGGACAACGCTTTCATAGAAGCAGCGCTTGAGAAATAACTGTTGATTAACTGAAGGTGTAAATCGGCTAGAGAAGTCGGTACGGGCAAATTTTTAAGTCCATTAGCCGCATTTATATAAGAGATATTGAAAGTGAGAGTAAATGCATACATTGCAGGGTTTAGAGTTTTCAGACTGTTTGCTCCCGCGTACGCCTTGTTTATATTCTCGGCATATTCTCTATGTATTTTTAATATTTGGTCAGCATAATTCTGAAAATTACTATTATTATCAGGCACTATTTTAATATCAGAACGACTTATTTTCTGTGTCTTGATTAATTTGGGTATGCTTTCTAAATACTTATTAGCTACAGCGTCGATATTTGCTTCTGTTGCTTGTCCGCTTGTGGCTAAACCTATGTAATCTAAGATAAGTTGTCTGCCTATTAATTCTGTATTAGAAAGAGGTTCTGCTGGAAGAGTTGTGCTCGCTGTACTGGGTTTGAGAAAATCTCTGATAAAACTGTCATCACTATAGTATTCATTATCTGTTTGTATTTGTTCCAGAGTTGCAATGCTTGGAGCGTAATTTGTAGTTCCAAAGCGAGACCAAGAAGCAGTCACAACAAGCAGAATGGATATTAAAAGTGCTAATGCTAATCTAAATCGCATATTACACAAATTATATCAGAATAGATGTGAGGGTTATCCCCTTCTTTTACTTAGTATAGAGATTTTTGGTTAGTTTTTGCCAAATTTCTACGCTTATATCTTCGGCACGCAGATTGTCATCCAGATTAAGTTCTTTGAAAACTTCTTTTACTCTGTTTGGCTCGCATATTGTTGAAATATTTGAAGAGAGTTTCTTGCGCTTGGATTTAAACCCAGCTCTAAGTATTTTGAAAAATAGACCCTCTTCTATTTGAGCATTTATAAAGAAATCTTTAGAGATATTTTCTATAGCAATGATCGCAGAATCTACTTTTGGCATTGGTACAAAAGATCCCGCTTTCACAGTTTCTATATATTTTGGATTTCCGTATGCTTTCACTGATATCGATAGGATACTCTCCTTCGTTGACACTCGGTGTCTACATCCAGCTGTTATCCTCTCGGCCACCTCTTTCTGCACTAAAAGGACCATCATTTTTGGTTGATATTCTGTCTCAAGAAATTTTTTCAAGATAGCCCCTGTAATGTTGTAAGGTATGTTTGAGATTAGTTTATAGCTATTAGCTTCTAGGTTATAGCTTTTAGGTTCAAAATTCAGAATGTCATTATGTACCAATCTTAATTGGCCCGATGAAATTTCTTTTTGGAATTTTATTTGTAATTTTTTATACAGCTTGTCGTCCTTTTCGACTGCTAGCACCTGACAACTAGAAGCTAGAAGCTTTGCAGTTAATGCTCCTAGGCCGGGCCCGATTTCAAGAATTGTATCTGTTTCATTTATCTTGCCGACTTCGATAATGCTCAAAAGTGCGCGTTCAGATTTTAGAAAATGTTGTCCAAGTGATTTCTTAGCTCTCATAACCTTATGTTGACACTCGGTGTCAACGGAGATGGATCAGACTCCAAGTTTTTCAATAACAGCTTTCTCTCGACGATACTTTTCAAAGCATCTTTAGCAAACTTTGCATACTCAATTCGACTTTTGAAGTGGTCAAGCACAATGTCCTTTTTACATAGACCATTTACATTGATATCCATGTATTCTTTCCAACTGGATCTGCTATTGCCATGGTGTTTGTGCGCTTTGTCATTCAGATTCACATAAGCACTAAGGTATAATAAATATTCATCCGTATCTATATGAATGGCTTTAAATTTTCCCTGAAAAAGAGCACCTGATCTATGATATTTTGCGTTGAAATATTTTGAATAACCCATACATAGTTTGTGCATAAATTTTTCTATACCATTTTCTATGAGGGGGTAATTATAAAATGGAAATGATTTTGGTTAATGCAATATACAATAAAATCAACCAACCTTTCTTTTTCTTTCGCTTTATTACTATAGCGAGTTAAGTTACCAATACTCTCTTTGATGTTGAATATTTCCATGCTTTCTAAAAATCGATCAAAATCTCTTCTATTAATAAAAATTATTCGCTTGTCTACACCTCTATTGTAGATATGATAAAATTCGCCTTCTGTTAATTTAATATTTCTCATTAACTCTATTCTCTCATGTTGACACCGAGTGTCAACGAGATTGCTATAGTATAGAAACTAGAAGTCAATTTCAAGCAATGGTTTACGAGGAAGAGTGTACTTGTCTACAACTTCTTCTTCTATTAACGTTTCAGGAATATCGAAGATAAATGGAGAAGGCATGTTCACTTGTCTTCTGCCGAATAGGGTACGTGTCTCGGCATATGAAAGAAATACTTTCTTACGCGCACGAGTGATTGCCACATAGAAAAGCCGTCTCTCTTCTTCTGCTTCTTCGGGTGCAATACCTTCTTTATTTATCTCTTGATGGGGAAAAAGTCCGTCTTCTAACCCAGAGATAAAGACGGTATCGAACTCAAGTCCTTTAGAAGCATGGATAGTCATTAATCTGACTGCTTTCTCCTCATCATTCATCTCATCTTGATCACTTTGTAGAGCTACATCAGTAAGAAAATTTAATACACTTTCTTCTGGAGGCAAGTGGTCATATTTGGAGGCAAAGTTTGATAACTCATAAGCATTCTCCAAGCGGGCCACACCATCGTCTCCACTATCTTTCCATTCTTCTTCAAGCCCGACTACTTTTATGATAAAAGAAATGGTCTCACTCAATTTCTTTTCTTTGGAAGTTTTCTCAATTTTTTCAAGCAGTGCTCTGAAATTAACAAGTTTTGTCTGTATTGCTGATGTAAGAGAAGATTCGTTTCCTGAAAATATCTTAGCAATTGTTGTTTTACCAATACCACGTGTTGGTACGTTTATAATCCTTTTCAAATCCGAAAGACTATCTGGATTAAGTGCAGAGCGCAAATAAGAAATGATATCCTTAATTTCTTTGCGGTCGAAGAAGCGTGTTCCTAGAATCTGATAAGGTATGCCATGACTCATAAATGCTTCTTCTAATACTCGAGATTGAAAGTTGGCTCTGTAGAGTACCGCAATTTCTTCCGGACTTGTCCCTTTTTTAATAATCTCTCTTGTTTTTAAAGCAATAAATCCTGCTTCGCTTACCTCATCTAGTCCTTGAAACAATCCTATCTTATCACCCGAGGTGTTACTGGTAAAAAGATTTTTCTTACGTCTTATTTTATTTTTTTCTATTACAGTGTTAGCGGCTTCCAAGATATTTTTTGTAGAACGATAATTTTCTTCCAGAGTAATAACTTTGGCATCAGGATAATCTTTCTCAAAATCTAAAATATTTTTTATATCTGCTCCGCGCCAGGAATAAATATTTTGGTCTATATCTCCGACAACACAAATGTTTTTATCTTTGCCCACCAGTAAGCGCGAGATTTCATATTGCACACGGTTAGTATCTTGATATTCATCTATATGTATATGTTTCCATGTCTCCTGATAATATTCACGTACTGCCGTATTACTACTTAAAAGATTCATAGTTTTAAGCAGAAGGTCATCGAAGTCAAGCGCATTGTCTCGTGTCAATATCTTTTCGTACTCAGGCCAGACTTGGCTCACTACATTTTTAAAGTATCCACCTTCTTCATTGGCGCTATAATCTCTAGCGTTATTACCCTGACCTTTCTCTTTGGATATGATACCTATCAGACGGGCGGGATCATGCGTTTTAGGGTCAAGTCCGAGGATTAGAAGAGCTTCTTTTATCGCTTTTTTACTATCATCTCGGTCAAAGATCACAAAATATTTCTTTATACCAACCTCTCTCGACTGTTCTCTTAAAATATGTACTCCAAGCGAGTGGAAAGTACTTATAAATGGTCGCTCGAACATACTTACAGGTCTGTTTAATGCTTTATCATCTCTAAATTTTTGCTCTATGCGTTCACGCATTTCTTTAGCCGCTTTGTTTGTAAAGGTAATAGCTAGAATAGAGGAAGGGGCTATTCCTGTATGGACTAAGTGGCCAATTCTTTCTGTAATAGTCTTGGTTTTACCAGCACCTGCGCCAGCTAAGATTAAAAGAGGTCCTTCTATAGAAGTAACAGCTTTTTTCTGTTCTGGGTTTAGATTTTCTGGTGATTTTGGGACCATGACGGACACTATAACACAGGCTTACCTCATTATATTAGAGTGGATATCTTGATTGACCGCAATCCAAGTACGGGGGTATAATTAAGTAATACTGGATGAAAGCATGATATTACTTGGCTCTATTGAGCCATGCCTGCCTAGGCAGGCATTTCTGATTTACAGATATAGTACCCTAAAAGTTTAACCATACTTTATTAGTAAAAGAACGATTGAATACTACAGGTCTCACTTTAAGGCGTTTTGGATACTCGCCGTTTTTGTGATAGTTCTCATTCCTTTTATCGGTTACGCGCGTAGTCAGGGAGAACAAGTTGTTTTAATGCCCGAAGTGTCTAGATTGAATAATTCCCAAACCATGAGCCTTTTAGAGGCTCCTTTAAATATCAATCCTATAGGTACAAGTAGTGCAGAGATTGCTATTGCTGACGGTGTAGCTCTTGAATCTAGTAGTGGAAGAGAAAGTGAAGTCTTCGTAGATTTGGGTAAATCAGGCACAGGGCAGATTAGCGTTTATATCGTACGCCAAGGAGATACTTTAAGCGAGATTGCCGAGATGTTTGGTGTCTCTACCAATACTATTATCTGGGCTAACGATATAAGAGGCACTTCTATAAAAGAAGGTCAAGAACTTGTCATCTTGCCTATATCTGGAGTACGTCATGTGGTTAAAAAAGGTGACACTTTGCAGTCTATAGCCAAGAATTATAAAGCCGATCTTGAAGACATTCTGTCATTTAACGGCTTAGCTAATGGTGCAAAAATTATACCCGGTGATATTGTCATAATTCCTGACGGTGTGATTAGTGCCGCACAAACTTCACTTACTAGATCATCTACAGTGAAAACATCTCAGAATTATCCTGCATATGCAGGTTTCTATCTTCGACCAGTAAGTATTGGTAGAAAGAGTCAAGGTCTCCACGGTAACAATGGTATTGATATTGGAGCTCCTACCGGTACTCCCATACTTGCATCAGCTGATGGTAAGGTTATCATCTCGCGTTCCGGTGGATATAATGGTGGTTATGGAACTTACGTAGTAATTACTCATTCCAATGGCACACAGACGTTGTATGCTCATATGAGTAGAAACAATGTTTCAGTCGGACAAGAGGTTGTACAAGGACAAATTATAGGAGCTATCGGTAGTACTGGTAAATCAACCGGCCCTCATCTCCATTTCGAAGTTCGTGGCGCTAAGAATCCATTTTAGCTTTAGTTAAAATGTTCTAAGTAAAGTTGAAGGACTACACATCAAACTTTTTTGGGCGATACTCGACAGATTCAAGAATATGAGCGTTTCTTATATTCTCGCTTCCCTCTAGGTCGGCAATAGTGCGCGCCACTTTCATCATTCTGTGATAAACACGCGGAGAAAAGCCAAGTCGTTCGGCGGCTAGATCCAGGGTGTTTCTGGATTCTCTATCAAGAGTGATAAATGTTATTAAATCCCTAGCACCCATTTCTGCATTGCGGGTTATTCGTCCCCCTACATGTATAGGTAAACCTTTTTTATTAAACCGTTCTCTCTGAATGACGCGGGCTTTCTCCACTTTGTCTCTAAAGATATCACTTTTATCTCCTTCTAGCCCGTCAGATAAATTACTTGGCGAAACTCTATCTACCTCAAGCCATATATCTATGCGATCGATTATTGGTCCAGACATTTTTCTTCTATATCTGGAAAGATTTGATGGTGTGCAAACACAAGGTTTTCCTCGGAAACCGTAATTTCCGCAAGGGCATGGATTCATAGCTGCTATAAGTAACACATTGGCGGGAAAATGTGCTGTACCTTTGGCACGTGAGACTGATATCACTTTATCTTCGAGTGGTTGTCGTAAACTTTCTATGACACGCCTCTCAAACTCTGGAAACTCGTCCATAAAAAGTACTCCACAATGCGCCAATGTAATTTCTCCAGGTTTTGGGGTAGCTCCGCCACCAACAAGTGATACGTAAGAAGCTGTGTGATGAGGCGCTCGGAAGGGAGGATTGGTTAATAATGTTTCAGTTAATGTTCCTGCTACAGAATGTATTCCAGTAGCTTCAAGTGCTTCCTCAAATGTAAGTTCTGGTAGGATTCCAGCAAAAGCTTTGGCAAGCATTGTTTTGCCAGTACCTGGAGGTCCATACATAGCTAAGTTATGTCCACCCGCCGCCGCTATCAGAAGTCCGCGCTTAGCTCTCTCCTGTCCCTTCACATCAGAGAAGTCTGTATTTGATATACTTCTAACTTTTTTTATAGTAGTTAATTCTGCTTTCGGAATTTTATTTTTTCCAGAGAGATGTTCAATAAGAGTCGAAAGAGATGAAACACCGAAAACATTTACTCCGTCGATGATGGCTGCTTCACGAACATTTTCTATGGGTACATAAATTTCTTTGAATCCATGCGCTTTGGCAAAACGCGCCACAGGCAAGACACCTCGCACCGCCCGCACTTTACCATCTAAAGAAAGTTCTCCTAAAAATAATTTTCCTTCATGGTCAAATGCAATATCTTTGTTTGCAACAAGATATGAGAGAGCAATAGCCACATCGAAAACCGGGCCTTCTTTACGTTGGTCTGCGGGAGCTAAAGAAATGACTATTTTATGATTTTTTGACTTCGGAGAGTCAAAACCTGAATTTTTTATAGCAGCGCTGACTCTATCACGCGCTTCTTCCACAGCTTTATCTGGTAGTCCAACTATGGTAAAAGCATTGAGACCGCGCGAGATATCTGTTTCGACAGAAATAAGGGTTACGTTTAATAAATTTGTTTGCGCGCTGTAAACTTTGGAGAAGCTCATTCCATATGCTTACGACATGAACGAGCTGAAGGGTTTACTTCGAGTCGTTCCATACTTATCTCTTCACTACACACTTGGCAGATACCATAAGTCTTATTCTTAATTTTATCTAAAGCACTTTTGACATCTCGATAACGAGATTCTAAAGTGTTTACAATAGCCAGATTTCCTTCGTAGTCTTCAATACTATCAGCTACAGTATTTTCATCTGCTTGGGATGTATCCTTTTCGCCCGGAGTGGCTTCCCAATCTGAGGGGTTGTCTGGGTTTCTCCTACCTACCTTCTCAAGCTCTTTTTCCAAGAGAGTTTTCTCTTCTTCCAGCTTATCTTTGAAGTGTTTATAGTCCATAG
>MHWM01000014.1:7900-21557 GCA_001824135.1 Candidatus Zambryskibacteria bacterium RIFCSPLOWO2_02_FULL_39_14
ACAGAATTGTTTCTTATTAGCGAGAGAGTTTTTGTCGTGTCAGTCGGTCGATAAGAGTTCTTAGTGTACCTATATTATCTGTGATTATAAGCATATTATTGTCAAAGAATGAGTAGAGGATGATAGTTTGGTTTTCTATAGAAAGTATGCGGGCATCCTTGTTTCTATCTGTGATATCTGTGAAAACAGATTCAAAAGAAAGATCTTTCAGGAATGTAGCTTCAGTAAACAATGGTCCGAGATCTACAGCTAAATTTTTTTCCCAACCAAGCATGCCGGCAAAGGCGTTTTCAAAAGATGTGAGTTTGATCAAGAGGAAAGGACTGTTTCCGAAAGAGCCGAACATAAAGAGCGGATCAATAGCTCTTATCAGAGAACTCGGCGCTCTGCTTTCTAATATCTTTAGAAATTTCTCTATTGATAGGTTTGAAGATATACCCTCTTCATTTTTCTCGGACAATGTGATGTGCGCTATTTCTCCGGAAGGTACACTCTCGATAATATTAAAGACAGTATCCAAGAAAGTTTCTCGAGAAGTATTGAAGAGTTCAACGCTTCTTTCGGTATTAACTGATATGAATCTATTTTCTGGCCCAATCATAATGGGTGAAGTAGATTTTCTTATAAATTCACTATACCCATACCATGCACCAGCTGTTCCTAAGACAAATAAAATTATACTGCCTAGAGAAAGGAAAAATGACTCTCTTATTCTTTTAGAATTTTTATCTACAGGTATTTGGAATGGTTTATTTTTTATATGTTCGGCACGTTGAATTGAAACAATAGATTCCTGTTGTTTTTTAAGAGCTTCTGCTACATCTCCCTGAAAAGTGCGGATTTGTTTTAGTATCGGTTCCGGTTCCTTATCTATATTTGATGTAGGTTGTACTTCTTTAAGTTTTTGTTCCGGAGGCATACTCCTATTTTAACCTATTTAATCCTTTCTTCGCGAATTTCTTCCATTGTCGCTGTTGAGAAGATATTTTTTAGGATTAACATCGAGGTCAAGAAAGTCGTCAGCGGTCTCTATCAGACGTGCTGAAGATGATTTTCCAAAAGCAACTACTTCTACTTGACAACCGTGAGTGTTCTGCAAGTACTCTACAAGCGGCACATAGTCTCCGTCTCCAGAAATAATGATGACGCTATCTAATTTAGGCGCCATAGTTACAGCATCTATAGCTAGTCCCACATCCCAATCGGCTTTCTTGGCACCACCGAGGAAAATTTGTAGCGGTTTTGAACGAATTTCGATACCCGCTTTTTCAAGAGCTTCGAAGAAAGCGTTTTCTTCACCTGATTCTGTAGTAACTACGTATGCCATAGCACGAATAAGGACACGCCCATCCAGAGCGTCTTTCAATATGGCGCCGAAATTTGCTCTTGAATGATGAAGATTTTTAGCGCTATGATAAATATTTTGCGTGTCTATAAATATGCCGACTCGCTGGGCTTTATGTTTTATTACTGACATAAATTAGCTTCAAAGCTATTAGCTTGTTAGCTATTTAGCTTTAATTCAAATGAATTCTAACTAATAATTGTATCCAAGCTAATCAGCTAAAAAGCTAACAAAGCTAGGAAGCTTGTGTTATTTCTTCAGACCAAGTTTCTTTTGCAAAGCCAAAGCTCGTTTAGGACTTCTTTTTTCCAAATATTTCATATGCGCCTGGCGACCTGCTACCATGGAAAGTAAGCCTCGGCGCGAGTGATTATCTTTACCGTGCGTCTTGAGATGTTTAGCCAGTTCTTCAATACGCTTTGTTAATATGGAAATTTGCACCTCAGGAGAGCCGGTATCATTTTCATGTACAGCTACTTCTTTGATGAGTTTTTGTTTTTTGGTCTTTGAAATCACTTGTTAAGTATAGCACATTCCTTCATATTTTGCAACTATGCTATAATATTGTGCGACACGCCTTCACTACCTCCTTCGCACCTGCTTTCGCACAAGGATACAGCGAGGCAATGCAAGGTTACGGAGGGTTTAGGAAAGCTTTGGCGGTACAAGTATGACTAATACTACTGAATTAGATAAGTTGAAGAGAGAATTTCTGGAATACACAGAGATCGAGAAAGGGCGTAGCCTCAATACTGTACGTAATTATGATCATTATCTGTCTCGTTTTTTGGAATTTTCTAAGGCGAAGAAACCAAGCGATATAACTGATAGCTATATAAGAGAATATCGACTATGGCTCAACAGGCAGACTGTTTCCTCAGGAGATACTCTCAAGAAAAAGACACAGAATTACTATCTTATTGCTCTGCGAGCCTTTCTTAAATATCTTGCCAAACGCGGGCTCAAGGCACTTTCTCCAGAAGTTATCGAGCTTGCTCGGGTTGGGGAACGCTCTATTGACCTTATTACACCCCAAGAACTCACTCGTTTATTGGATACTCCAGACAGAGAGACTCTGGTAGGTTTGCGTGATAAGGCTATATTGGAGACCCTCTTTTCTACAGGTTTACGCGTCTCGGAACTCTGTTCTCTACCTCGCGATCTGGATTTAAAAGCTGATGAATTTTCTATACGTGGTAAGGGCGAGAAGATTCGAGTTGTTTTTTTATCTAATGAAGCTAAAGAAGCTATAAATACATATCTAGATAAAAGAAAAGATATAGATAACGATTTGATGTTTCCTATGACAGCGCGTTCTGTGCAGAGACTGATAAAGCGTTATGCTATAAAAGCTGGTATAGGTAAAAAAGTTACTCCACATCTGGTAAGACATATGTTTGCTACCGATCTTTTAGGAAACGGAGCCGATCTACGTTCTGTTCAGATGCTTCTTGGTCATTCAAATATTTCTACTACTCAAATCTATACTCATGTGACAGACAAACAATTAAAAGAGACGCATAAGAAATTTCATTCACGGAGAAAATCATAATGCTTGTAAATTTCTGGGTAATCTGGTATGATACAAGCATTGTGAGATCCGCCAGCGGCGGGTCTCTTTAATTAAAAAATCATGTTTGACTTAAAAGTAATAAATTCAGTATTAGGTGAGCTTGAAGAAGTAAGGGGTATTCCGCGCGCTTCAATTATAGAAGCTATAGAAGCAGCACTTGCTACTGCCTATAAAAAAGAATATGGAAAAAAGGGACAGATTATCCGCACTACTTTCGATATCAATACTGGTGAAACTAATTTTTTTCAGGTAAAGATTGTTGTAGATGATACGCGAGTTATTTTCAACGATAGTGAAGATGAGAATAAAGAGATAAAAGAAGGAGATCTATCCGGCGAAATTTCAATAAAGTCGGATGAACGCGTAGTTTATAATCCGGAACATCATATTCTTATAGAAGATGCACGAAAGATTAAGAAAGACGCACAACTCGATGAAGAAATAATCTTCCCTATTGAGTCCAAGGGTGATTATGGTCGCATTGCTGCCCAGACCGCTAAGCAGGTTATTATGCAAAAAATTCGTGAGGCGGAGAAGGTATCTGTAGTCGCAGAGTTTGGTAAGCGTGAAGGAGATATTGTTACTGGTACTGTTCAACGTGTTGAACGTGGAAATATATTTGTAGATATGGGTAGAGCTACGGGGCTTCTTTCTTATGAGGAACAGATTCCCGGTGAACGCTTTAGTCAAGGTGAACGTGTTCGCGCTTATCTATATAGAGTAGAAGAAAGTCCAAGAGGTGTATTTTTGCGTCTGTCTCGTTCTCATCCTAAATTTCTTGAAAAACTTTTCGAAGCTGAAGCCCCAGAATTGGCTAATGGTACTGTAGTTATAAAAGCTGTAGCTCGTGAAGCAGGGTATCGTTCTAAGATTGCCGCTGAAGCAAAGGGTAGTCATATTGACCCAGTCGGAGCACTTGTTGGTCAACGCGGAGTCCGCGTCTCTACTGTGATGTCTGAATTGCGCGGTGAGAAAATTGATATCATAGAATGGTCAGCTGAACCTAAGAAATTTATCGAAGAAGCTCTTTCTCCTGCTAGAATTCTTAATATAGAAATAAATGAAGACGATAAATCTGCAGTAGTAAGCGTTTCTGAAGATCAGCAGTCTCTAGCTATAGGTAAGGGTGGTCAGAATGTGCGTCTAGCAGCTAAACTTACTGGCTGGAGAATAGACATTCAGTCTGCTAAAGGTGAGGAACTTGCAGTGGCTAAGTTTCCATTACCAGAAGTATCCAAAGAAAATTAATTTTCTTTAAACTTGTGTTAATATAATATTTATGAATCTCTGGCACGATATAGAACCTGGTACGAAAGAGACGATAAATGTCATTGTTGAAATCAACAAAGGTTCTAAAAATAAATACGAAATAGATAAGAAAACCGGACTGATAGCACTTGATCGTGTAGCTCATACTGCACAAGATTTTCCTTTTGATTATGGTTTTGTACCTCGTTCACTCTGGCATGATAATGATCCTTTAGATGTAATATTACTTACCACTTACCCACTTTTACCGGGAGTTTTAGTCCACGCACGTCCTGTGGCTATCATGAATATGATAGATAATGGAGAAAGTGACGATAAAATAATTGCTGTGCCTGTAGATGATCCACGTTTTGAAACAGTGCAAGATCTCGATGAGATCAACCCTCATACACTAAAAGAGATAGAACATTTCTACAGTACTTATAAAAAATTACAAAATAAAATAGTAGATGTAAAAGGTTTTAAAAAAAAGAAGGAGGCCCAATCTACTTTCGAAGAGGGTCTTAAGTTATATATAGAGAAGTTTCAAACAAAGTAAATTAAATTGCTTACCTAAGCAGGCGGGTTATAATTAGTCTATTAATAATAAAAATTATTTAGGATGAAAAAACATCATTTATTTGCCATTCTTTTTTTAGTATTTGCTTTCGGGATGTCTTCTTCGGTATTTGCTTATGAAGGAGAAGATGATTTTCTTGATACCGATGAACGTATGGAAGTACGAATAAAAGCAAATATGGATATAGAAGCAATTTTGAGATCTCAAAAAGTAAGATTAGATGCTCAGCGAGAAAAAATGAAGGCAGAAGCTGAAACTAGGAAAGCTAATGCAGAAGCCCGTAGTGATGAGGTACAAGCTAAACGCGAAGCCATGAAACTCGAACTAGAGGAAAAAAGAGCAGAAATGGATGCTAAACGCGAAGCTACGAAACTCGAACTAGAAGAAAAAAGAGAGGAAATGCATAATAAAAGAATAGAATTCCAGCAAGATGTGGCAGAACGCAAAGTAGAGCATGTCACTAAAATAATGCTTGCCACCATTGAACGTCTCGAGCGAATTATCGTTAGGATTGAATCTAGAATTGCCAAGGTTGAAGCGCGAGGAGGTTCTGTTTCTGAAAGTAAATCATTTGTAGCTGCTGCCAAGGTAAATCTCTCGGATGCTAAAATAGTCATAGAAACTTTTTCAAGCATTGATCTCTCAAGCGAAAAAGCACAAGACAACTTTGAAAAAATTCGTGTTGCTACATCGGAAGCTCGAGAACATATTCGTGCTACTCATAATAATCTAATGCTTGCTGTACGCACACTAAGTTCCGTCGAAATAGATGTAGGAGAAGAAGATTCTACAGAACAATAATTATTCTTAATAAAAAAATACTATGGAACCAGAACAACAACAAAATAATGTGAATGTGGAAACAGAGAGTAAAAACTCCAATGGTCCTATTATTGGTGTGGTTATTATTCTCGTGATTATAATTTTAGGAGGGTTTTATTTCTGGAGTCAGCGTACGGATAATATCATGATAGAGGATGACTCAATGATGACTGACAAGGCTCTTGAATCTATTAAGATGCAAAGCGAATCAGATGATACTGCTTCTATCGAAGCTGATCTTGATTCCACAGATGTAGAAACTCTAGATAGTCAAATCAACGCTTCGTAAAAAAATTATAATTTGTCACATAAAGAACCCAATAGTTGCACTATTGGGTTCTTTATTATATTGTAAACGCGATATGGGTTATTTAATCCCGACAGTTATTGAGAAAAGTCAGTTTGGTGAGAGAGCTTATGATATCTACTCGCGTCTTTTGCGTGAGCGCATTGTCTTTTTGGGTGGACCTATTGATGATGATGTGGCCAATATAGTTATTGCTCAACTTCTTTTTCTTCAGTCCGAGGATTCTAAGAAAGATATCTCTCTTTATATAAACTCTCCCGGCGGATCAGCTAGTGCCACTTTAGCCATGATTGATACCATGAACCATATAAAACCTGATGTTTCCACAGTCTGTGTTGGTATGGCTGCTTCTGGCGGAGCATGGCTTCTCTCTTCTGGTGCAAAAGGTAAAAGATTTGCTTTACCTAATGCCGAAATAATGATTCATCAACCATTGGGAGGAGCTGAAGGTCAGGCTTCAGATATTGAGATTCGTGCCAAACAAATTCTAAAATTGCGTGAAAGTCTTGCTAAAATGATGGCCAAAAATACTGGACAGAGTTTTGCTCAAATCCAGAAAGATATCGATAGAGATTTCTTCATGAACGTCGAAGAAGCTAAAAAATACGGAATTATTGACAAGATTTTGTAGCAGTAGTACACTTCGCTTGTTCACTTAAATTAAATTTAGAAAGTTTCTTAATTTCCGACTGACTGTTACGGCTGACTGACCCCTCTGTTACGACAGAGAAATACCGAAATGTCCTTAAAACTAGCGTTATTGCTCGCATTACTTGCCGCATCTGCCGGTATCGGCTTTGGCTATTTGTTGCGCCTGATAATCTCTCTAGGTAAGAAAGGCTCGATGGAGCTTGATATCAAGCAAATGGAGCTCTCTTCTAGAGAAGAAGCCCAAAGGATTATTTCAGAAGCAGAATCTAGAGCTAAAGATATTATCCAGAGAACTCAAGTAGAAATTAAAGAACGTGAAGATCGTGCTAAAAAGACCGAAGACCGTTTTATCAAGAAAGAGGAGTTTTTGGATAAACGCCAACTGGATTTGGATAAAGAAGCTGAAAATGTGAAAAATAAAATTGTTGAACTGCGTACTCTTAGAAAAAAATCGGAAGATCTTATTGAAGCTCGTGCTACAAGACTTGCTCAAGTGGCAGGCCTTTCTCCTGCTGAAGCCAAAAAGGAACTCTTGAGTAATATAGAAAAAGAATCTGAAGAAGATTTACTTATACGCATGCAGAAACTTGAAACCGAAGGACAAGAACGATTTGAGGCTCGTGCCAAAGAAATACTTTCTACAGTTATCCAGAGATTAGCCGTTTCTATATCTGGCGAAATGATGGCTACTACCATTTCTTTACCTTCCGATGAATTGAAAGGCAAGATTATTGGTAAGGAAGGAAGAAATATCAAAGCCTTTGAACGCGCTACTGGTGTAGAAGTTATTGTGGATGATACTCCTAATTCCATTACTCTTTCTTCATATGAACCAGTGCGTAGAGCGGTGGCTAAACTTGCATTAGAAAATTTAATTGCAGACGGGCGTATCCAACCAGCTAGGATTGAGGACTTTGTAGTGAAAGCTGTTGCTGAAACAAATAAAATTATTAAAGAGAAGGGTGAACAAGCTGCTTTAGAGTGTGAAGTTTATAATCTTGATCCTAAACTGCTTTCGATCTTGGGGCGACTTTATTTCCGTTCCAGTTACAGTCAAAATGTATTAGATCACTCTATAGAAATGAGTCATTTGGCTGGTATGATTGCTGAAGAACTTGGAGCAAATGTTCAAGTGGCTCGAGCGGGAGCTCTTCTCCACGATATTGGTAAGGCTCTTGATCATGAAGTATCTGGTACTCATGTTGAGATAGGTCGTAGAATTTTACAAAAATTCAATGTCTCAGAAGATGTTATAAAAGCTATGCAAGCGCATCATGGTGAATATTCATATGAGACTATTGAATCTGTTATTGTTCAGACTGTAGATGCTATATCGGGTGCTCGGCCGGGTGCTCGTAGAGACACTGTAGAACATTATCTTAAAAGATTGGGAGATCTGGAAGCAATTGCTCTGTCTTTTGAAGGTGTAGAGAAAGCTTATGCTCTACAGGCCGGTCGCGAGATACGCATCTTTGTGTTACCGGAGAAAATTTCTGACTTAGAAGCTAAAAAAATGGCTAGGGATATAGCTTTACGCATTGAAAATGAGCTTAAATACCCCGGTGAAATAAAGGTCAATGTCATCCGTGAAGCCAGATCAGTAGAGTTTGCTAGATAAGAGTGTTTCTATACCACATACGAAATCTCTGGTTTCGTATGTGGTGGCAGAAAAAGGTGGTCTAGTATATAATCAAGAGTGAGTCTATACCTGTCTGATACAGGCAGGCGTGTTATAGAATCAGGTTTATTAAATAAACTAGTAGATAATGAATAAGGTAGATATTGCAAATGCAGTGCACGACAAACTCGGTGGCACTAAAGTACAAGCGGAAGAAGTGGTAGATACCGTGATTGATTCTATCGTTTCAACTCTCAAGAAGGGTGGCGAGGTATCAATTGCTGGTTTAGGTATCTTCTCAACTAAAGTTCGCGCAGCACGTCAGGCTCGGAATCCTCGCACTGGTCAGGCTATCTCTGTTCCATCAATGCGAGTACCTAAGTTCCGTCCTGCTAAAGGGCTAAAAGAAGCTGTTAAATAATTCTAAAATTTTCACAAACAAAAAACTCCCAATTGGGAGTTTTTTGTTTGTGAAACAAGTTATTTTACTTTATATTCTTCTCTGATTTTTTCAACCTCCTTTTCTTCTTCATTTACATTTTTCGTACGAGCAGTTTCTCCAAGATGCATTAATTCTTTTGGCGACAGTTTATGTAACTCGCCTACCCTTTTCTCTAAGTATAAGCGATCATTAAGTTTAGGATCCTCAAGCACTTCTGATAGTAAGATTTCTAAAATGAAACCTATAAGAGGACCCGGTCCTGTTTTAGTTAGATTCATGATGTCACTCCCCTTTATGACAAGTTGTTTGACAGACACAGGATCTCGCAGTACCTCTTCAATCATCGATTTATATTTACGCAGACGATATGGAGTTTCTTTCGGTCGACCTGTGCCGATACGATCTGCCGTGCGCACATCTATAAGATCCCAAATTAAATCCGTACCGACATTACGTACGATGCGACGAACTGCGCTAAGAGTAATCTCTTCAGTGTCCGAGAAAAACATGTGCCAACGCACCAATTTAACTACTTTATCAATTATTTCTTTAGAAAATTTTAAATCTGAAAGAATGTTTCTTGCTAGACGCGATCCGACAACCTCATGTCCATAGAAAGTCCATTGGTTATTCTTCCAAACTCTGGTGTGTGGTTTGGCTATATCGTGGAAGAGGGCTGAAAGGCGTACGTGTAACGAGAATTTCTTCTTGGCGGCATGGTCCAAGCTTCTAAGTAAGTGCTCCCAGACTGTGTAGATATGGGCTTTGTTCTGCTCTACTCCTATTCCCTTCTCAAGTTCTGGGGAGATAAATTTTATGAGCTTCAGGCGAGCAGAAAGTTCTAAAGCAAGAGCTGGAGCATCTGACATTATTATTTTTATAAACTCATCACGTACACGTTCGCGCGAGATGTGCTTTAAGAGTTCAGAGTATTTGGCTATAGCTGTTTGAGTGTCATGTTCTATGGCGAAGTTGAGTTCACTAGCTAGACGAAGCGCCCGTAACATACGAAGAGCATCTTCATTAAATCTCTCTTCAGCCTTGCCAACGGTGCGAATTAATTTTTTCTCAATATCTTTTTGGCCACCGAACAAGTCGAGTAATTCACCCGTTTCGATATTATAAGCAAGTGCATTTATGGTAAAGTCTCTGCGTGCCAGATCATCTTCTATAGTTTTACCCCACTCCACCTTATCTGGTCTGCGGAAATCCGAGTATCCAGACTCGAGTCTATATGGTGTAACCTCTACAGTATGAAGTGTCTTGTCAGTAGTATTTTCGTTTACGATTCCCACTGTACCGTAGGTATTTTCGTAAAATGTTTTTGGGAATAGTTTTATAATCTCTTCCGGTCTAGCATTTGTAGCTATATCCCAGTCTTTCGGCTCTTTTCCTATCACCAAGTCTCGCACGCATCCTCCTACTAGATAATTTTCAAACTTGGCATGTGAAAGAGCAAGTGAGATGTCATTCACTTCTTTTGGAATTTTGAATTTATATCCAGTATTTTTCATTAAACAATTTTAGCAAGTTATATTTAGTAAGATATTTTATCTAGATAAAAATAAATTATCTTTGAGAAACAACATAGACGGCGTAATTATTTGAAGGATCGAAATTACACCAATCACCACTATTATCTAACCATATATAAATGGCTCCACCGCCACAAGTATCATTTGCAACATTCTCTAGCTTGGTCATCAGCCAATATTTAGTGCCGTCAAGACCATAATAATGATAAACCCAACCAGAAGCAGCTAGAGGAGTTGGATTGTGAGGCATAGTCATAAATTCATTTAATCCCGGAATCCAGTTTGACCCCTGACTGTCACGACACCATGAGTCAGAGCTCTGACCTCCACAGTTTGATGTAGATATCGGATAGATTCCATATTTTGAGTAATATAATTCTAGAGAAGCAGATAATTGATTTAACTCTATACGACGTCTAGCATCTCTAGATTTTTTGTGGGATGAATTTAAAGAAGCTATGATAACTGATGACAAAATACCAACTATAGCAATTGTTACTATGAGTTCTATAACAGTGAATCCTTTTTTTGTAATTATATGGTAATTCATTTTTATATTTAATATTTATAACTTTATTTGTGTTGTGTTACTTACTATACTGTGCACCCGGCAGGACTCGAACCCACAATAACGCGTCCGAAGCGCGTCGTGATATCCATTTCACCACGGGTGCAGCGCTTGCCACAAGGTGGCAAGGTGCAATGCAGTTATCCTACATGAATTCTTTGCTATAATCTAATACTGATGGATACGGAGGAAAATAAGAAAGTTGTTTTTGAAACAGATAATTGGAGAGCCGAATCATTTGCACGTTCGACATCTAGGTCTGGTATAATTGGTTTAGTCATCAAACTTTCCGGTGGTCGGATTAAAAATGATAAGCAAGCAAATGTGGTTTTAGTTGTAATATCCGTGTTCATATTTATTGTTTCCATCTTTGTTTTTATACAAATTTTCCGTTCTTCAGTTGTAGTACCGACAGATACTCCTATACCAGCTGGTTCTGATGACCCAAATTATTATATTTAATCAATCTATGCGTACCAAAGGATTTACACTCGTGGAGCTTATGGTAGTCGTGGCTATAGTCAGTCTCTTATCTAGTATTGTTTCTGTGTCTCTTTCCACTGCGCGTAGTAAGGGTAGGGATGCACAGAGAATTACTGAAATAAGGCAATTACAAGGCGCTCTGGAATTGTATTATCTCCAATACGGACATTATCCTCTTTCTTTGAATTGTAACGCTAATACACCTAATAATCTTTGGTGTAATAGTGTTGAGTCTCTACATTATTCGGGTGTTTGGGTACGAGATAGCGGTGTAAAGGGAATATTGGTCCCGCAATTTATTACTCATGAGCCGATTGATCCTAGTCAAACAACGTCAGTCAACTGGCCTCCGGTGGGTGGTCGCACATATTTCTATTTTTCTGATGGGTATGGTGGTTCTGGGCAATGGTATATGATTGTCTATGGTTTAGAGAATCCAAACAATGCTTTAGAAAGTAGTGACGGTGTAATTGCTCCGAATGGTACTTATTTTCACTATGGTAATGGTATCAACGGAATTATTACAGTCGGTAGAAGTACTAGATAGTTGTTGGTGCGACTAGGGAGAATCGAACTCCCATCTCGTCCTTGGCAAGGACGCATTCTACCACTAAACCATAGTCGCTTGTCTCGCCGAAACTTTATATAAAGAACTGGCAAGTTAAAAGATAATAACGTATTTAGAAAAAAAAATCGATATTTGGAAATCATCTTTTCGCATGATACTATAAGCATTGTTTCTCATAACGGAGTGTAGTACAGCGGTAGTATACACGATTCGGGTTCGTGAGACCCGAGTTCGATTCTCGGCACTCCGAACGTTGAGTTATGACGGGCCTTCGCCATGTCATAGTTAGACGAAGCTCGCCTACGCTCTTCCGAACTTTAGCGTAGCGAAGACGGGGCGTAGTATAGTGGTAGTATACATGCTTTGGGAGCATGAGGTTCGAGTTCGATTCTCGGCGCCCCGAAAGAATATAAGAGATAAGAATATAAGAGACTAAATGGGCTTACCTCATCGAGACTTTGGTAAAGACGGGCTGTAGTATAGCGGTAGTATTTACCCATGGGGTGGGTAAGGCCCGGGTTCAATTCCCGGCATCCCGACATGAACGTTGTTTATGTTCTTTTTAGCAATAGGGATGGGCGACGATACATTGGTAGTACCAATAATTTAGAACGACGTTTGAGAGAACATCTTTCCGGAAAGTGTTTATCCACCAGAGATCGTCGTCCACTGGTTTTGATTTATCAGGAATCATTTGATACGCTCAGACAAGCTAGATTGCGTGAGAAATATTTCAAAACGCACAAAGGTTTTAATGAGTTGAATAAATTGATCCCCGGCGGCCCCACCCCTGCGGCCCGAGCCTCCGGGGCGTAGGGCCGGGGGCCCGACGCGGGATTAGTTAAATGGTATAACGGCGGTTTTCCAAACCGCGGTCGGGAGTTCAATTCTCCCATCCCGCACTAAGCAGATAAGATTAATTAACATAAATGAAAATGCAAAAGTATTGTTATAACAACAGTAAGATTATGACGACCGAAAAGGCAAAGGTGGCGATTAACGACCTGGCAGTCTTGCGCGGTTATGGTGTCTTTGATTTTCTGAAAACTGTTAATGGCAAGCCATTTTTGTGGCGGGAGCATTGGACTCGTTTTTTGAACTCGGCAAAGTTACTTAATTTGAAAGTGCCAGTGGGAGAGAGTGAAGCGAAAAAAATAATTGGTGAGTTGTTGAAAAAGAATCACTATGCCGATGCCAGTATCCGTTTGCTCTTAACTGGCGGACCAACTGCCGATGGCATCAGTATTATTCGTCCCGTTTTCAGCATCTTAATCGAAGATGTTTATAATTATCCTAAAAAATTTTTTCAACACGGCGCTAGAGTAATCACGCACGAATATCTGCGACTGATGCCCTGTGCCAAAACCACTAATTACATCACAGCGGTTCGCCTGCAGAAAGACAAGCACAAAGCGAAAGCGGTGGAGATTCTCTATACTCACCAAGGCCGAGTGCTGGAATGCGCGACCAGCAATTTTTTCATCGTCAAAAATAAAAAAATTATCACGCCAAAAGTAGATATTCTCTACGGCACGACGCGCAACGTGGTTATGACTCTGGCCAAGTGGGCCGGCTATCAAGTGGAGGAGCGAGAAATGAAAGTGGGGGAATTGCGTACCGCCGACGAAGCTTTCCTCACCGCCACCAACAAAGACATTATGCCGATTGTGGCCGTTGATGATAGAAAAATTAATAATGGGAAAGTTGGTCCCATCACTCGTAAGCTCCAAAATCTCTTCGCCGAATTTGTGGCGAAGTATTGAGGTGGTAGAATAGAGGGATGCTTAAAAGCTTTCAATCGCCAATCGTCGTTTCTAAAAGCGGCTCGCAACTTTCTTTTGGCGGCCTCTTTCCGGATACGCTGGCAGAACGAAAAAAAGTTTTTTTACGTAAACTAGCTAGTTCCAGCGGAAAAAC
>MHWM01000014.1:21596-23172 GCA_001824135.1 Candidatus Zambryskibacteria bacterium RIFCSPLOWO2_02_FULL_39_14
TGGCGGGAAAAGTCTTGCCGTTGGTTTAATAGTAGAACGGATACCAGATAATGTAAAAAAAGTGGTGTCACCGTTTCTGGGCGGCGGTTCGGTGGAGGTAGCTATCGCTAAAGAATTACACTTACCAGTTATTGGTTATGACATTTTTGACATACTTATTAATTACTGGAAAGTTCAACTTAATAATCCGCAAGCGTTATATGAACAACTTCTAAAATTTAAGCCGACCAGAGAAGAATTCAAAAGAGTAAAAGGACGTCTTAAGAAACACTGGAAAGAGCAAGAAAAATTAAACGAGTTGGATTTAGCGGCATATTATTATTTCAATCACAATACCTCTTATGGCCCACATTTTCTTGGTTGGCCATCGAGCGTTTATTTGCAAAAAGAACGATACCAGACGATGCTGGAGAAAGTGCGCAACTTTCAAGCCGGGATGATGCGGGTTAAGTGCGCCTCTTTTTTAGATATAATGTCTCGGCACCAGAATGATTTTCTTTATCTTGATCCACCCTATTACTTAGATGGCGATAGTAAAACATTTGTTGGTTTGTATCCTCATCGCAACTTTCCAATTCACCACAAAGGTTTCAAACATGAAGAATTACGTGATTTCCTGTTAGAACATAAGGGTGGATTTGTCCTTTCTTATAATGACTGCTCGACAATCCGGGGATGGTACAAAAATTTTGACACGATAGCCCCCTCGTGGCAGTATACCTTTAGCCAAGGTGACACTCGTATCGGAGAAAACCGTCGGCGCGATAATAATGGCGAATATGTAAAAAAATCACACGAATTACTTATATGGAAACTCCCGAGTTAAACAGAAAAAAGCGGGCACTTTCAAGCGAAGACGCAAGGTGGGTTCGCCAACGGGGGCATAACGATGCCCTTGAGTTTGCTTTGGCTATTGGTTTAACTGATGATTATAAAAATAATTCGCAAGCAAAGAAAGATGTTATTGATTTGTCGGGAGATGCTCATTCTGTGAAAAGTGGCCAGAAAAAATGGCAAGTATTTCTATATGGGATGGGGCGTTTTCAATCAGATGATGCGTTTCGTGTAATGAATGGAATTGGCGCATTACTTATCGAATGTATAAACACATTTCCACAAACCCGCGAAGAGTACCAAGCAAACAAAATTTTAGCTAAGGAAAAATTACGAGTTCCTATGCGCGCGTTAGCGGAAAAACTGAGTGAAAAAGTACGCCTGCGTGCGTTTCTTAATAAGTCACTTTTCAACGGTGGCGAAGTAAATTATCTGACCGTCAAACAGGACGATATTTTTCATGTATTTTTAAACCAAGATGTAGTGCAAATCCTTTCGAACAATCTGGAAGTTTGTAACTCAAGAGCGATAAGTCCTGGACAAATACCCGAACAAAAAGTTTTGTTCCGCTATAAAGGAAAAAATCTTGGAGAACTAGAAATGAGGAATGAAAGTGACGTTCATTACCGTGAGGTTCGCTTTAATATGCTCAAACCAAAGGTCATGGAAATTTTGTTGGACAAAATACCTGCAACTCGACAATTCAACAAAAAAGTTTTGATCCACGGTAACGCCGTGAAAC
>MHWM01000014.1:23192-25500 GCA_001824135.1 Candidatus Zambryskibacteria bacterium RIFCSPLOWO2_02_FULL_39_14
AACGCCGTGAAACGGTTCGGTCGTTGGTAGAAGAGATTAAATTAACCGACCAGAAAATTGACGCCGAGGTTTATCAGTTATATGGTTTGACCGCGGAGGAGGTAAAGGTGGTGGAGGTAATAAAATAAAAATGATTTTTACTAGGAAGATTGAGAAGTGCGACCAAAATATGTTGGAAGTGATAAAATACGAACAAGACATGTTAGTTTTTTCTGCGGCTAAATTACCTGAAAAAATTGGAGCCGAGAAAAATCTTTTTCTAGAATCTTTCTTGTTGCACGCAAGAAATTTGATTGGTTTTTTAGAGGTATCTGAGAAGGCGACAAAAGATGATATCTTGATTACAGATTTTAAAAATACCGTTGGGGAGCCAATGGTGCCGATATCTCTAAATCTGGATAGAGACATAAAGAAAAAAATAAATAAACACTGCCAACATTTGTCGAGGAATCGGTTAAAAGAAAAATGGTCGTGGGATGTTGTTGGGATAAAGGATGAAATTTTAAGGTGTATGAATCGGTTTTACAATGATCTATGAAAAAGAAGATTAAAAAGATGCTACAATTTAAAACATGAAAAGGTTTGCTTTTATAGACGTTCAAAATACTGCCAGCACGACTCGGAAGTTACTTGGTTTTATTATCGACTGGCATAAACTTTGTGAGTATCTAAAAGATAAATGGCATTGCGAAAAAGTCTTCTTTTATTCAGGTATTAATGAAGGAGACACGGAAACGGCAAAAGAGTTTGATTTCTTATCTAGAAATGGTTGCATTGTAAAAGCTAAAACGGTCTTTGCTTACAAGAGGCCGGATAAAACTATTTCTATCAAGTGCGTTGAGTGCGGAAAAGAGAACGTCGAAATTGTCGATATGGGCTACAATAGGAAATCAAATTGCGATGTAGATCTTACGGTTGATGCGATGGAAGAAGCCGGGCCTGGCAAGGAGTTTTTTATTTTTACTGGTGATGGCGATTTCGAGTACCTTATTCGTAAAGTAGTGGAAAAGAGTACGAAAGTCTATATTGTCTCTTCTAATGCAGGATTGAGAAAACCGGGAATAAGTACGAAACGACTTTCAACAAAACTTAAGGACTTGGTAAATGAAAATAGAGGAAAGATAAACCTGATCAACATTGATAGTTGGAAAATGAAAATTAAAAAAGACTTATAAATACAAACCGCCACGAAGCGTGGCGGTTTGCGAATGACTCTATTATGCTAGCAAGCTGGCATTAAAAGTCAATGAGAACCAAAAAAGCGGGCCCTAGACCTAGGACACGCTCTTTTTGCGAAAAACGATATGGGTTTATCTAACCGCTTCCTTCAACGCCTTAGCTGGACGGAACTTGGGCACCCGCATCGCCGGAACCTGGATTGATTCGCCGGTGCGAGGATTGCGAGCCGTTCGAGCCGCACGCTTCTTGGCGGAGAAGATTCCCAAACCGGCAATAGATACTTCCTCGTCCTTTTTCAAAGAATTAGTGATGGATTCGATGACCGTATCAATCGCTTGTTCGGCCGCAACCTTCGTGCCGCCAATTTTCGCATGGATTTCATCAACAAGAGCAGCTTTATTCATAATGTATAAGCTTATTTTGCTAATCGCTCGACCCTGCCTGCCAGCTGGCAGGCTTCTCCACTTGCCGCTAGTATACAGTTAAGCCATTTTTTAGGCAATGATTATTTTGGTTGACAAAAATGGTGTAATAGTGTAGTTAGAGAGTAGTGTTTGGGGTATCAAATTGGTCTTTGAAAGGAGACATTACCATGAACGGGAACGAAACGAAAGTAGTAGAGAAGAAAGAATTGGGGCCGCTCGACCACGACATCACCTTGTTGGTGGGGTCAGAAAAAGTGGAGTCGGCTACGGTTCCGGTAAGCTGGTGCTTGCCGAACAGTACGGCGCTGGCTCTGGCCAGCAAGGATCTGAAGGATGCTCGGCTTTTCATTACGGTCGAGCAAGGTGGGCAGGAGACCAATAGGCAGATTGTGCCCTTGGATTCCGGCCTCACTTACATCCAGTTTCACCGGCCGGGACGTAACACTATTCACGCGACGATTTTGTTTAGGGTGGACGGCAGTAAGGAAAATGCTTTGCTCACTTTGGTCCGACATCGAGTTTATTATCGCAAGGTCTACGATAGCTTAGGTCGCTTCGCACCTGAGCTGACGGAATTGTGTTATTTCGGCTTGGGGACGCTCGATGTGGAGGTGCCGGAGGAGTTGTTTGCCAGGCCGCATCATCCGATGGTTGATCGGTGGGTTAATTGGTTGTATGAGACCAAGCCGATTGACCAATGCCAG
>MHWM01000015.1 GCA_001824135.1 Candidatus Zambryskibacteria bacterium RIFCSPLOWO2_02_FULL_39_14
GTTTGGAATGCTATCCAGCAGAGATTTTGGAAGACTAAGGTTATTGCTACTGATCCTGAGATAGTGTAAGGTTTCTCTCAAATATTATATGGAAAATATCAGAAATTTTTCAATCATTGCACATATTGATCATGGTAAATCTACTCTGGCAGATAGAATGCTTGAATTGACTGGCACGATAAACAAACGAGATATGCGCGAACAAGTGCTTGATTCTATGGAGCTCGAACGAGAGCGTGGCATCACTATCAAGATGCAACCGGTGAGAATGGTTTTTACTCCACAAGGTCGAACCTTAAGTACTGATTCCCAAGGTTCGACCTTTGTATTGAATTTAATCGACACCCCGGGGCATATAGATTTCTCATATGAAGTCTCAAGAGCTCTACGGGCAGTTGAGGGTTCTATACTGCTTGTCGATTCTACCCAAGGGATTCAAGCCCAAACTCTAACCACCTTAAGGATGGCTCAAGAACTGGGTCTTTCTATCATTCCTGTCATCTCTAAGATAGACTCGCCACTTGCCAGAGTAGATGAAGTACAAAGTGAATTGGCTACGTTATTGGGTGTAAATGAGGACGAAGTGTTAAAGGTGTCCGGTAAAACTGGTGAAGGAGTTGAACTTCTTTTGCAAGAGATAGTCAAAAGAATTCCTTCTCCGAAGATGGTTACCGATAATAATTTCCGTTCTCTAGTTTTTGACTTCAAATACTCTAATCATCGAGGGGTGATTGTTTTTGTACGTATATTTTCTGGGAAAGTGAAGCAGGGAGATAAAGTCAAATTTAAAGTAGCGGGAAAAGAATTTGAAGTTCTTGAAGTTGGTATACTGACGCCAGAAGAGAAAAAGATTGCAAGTCTTGAGTCGGGAGAGATCGGATACTTAGTCACGGGCATAAAGGAGCCAGGAGTAGCATCTGTCGGCGATACTGTGGCTTCGATTTCTGATATCGGTTCACCGCTTGCAGGATACGAGAAAGTCCGTCCGGTTGTTTGGGCATCTGTTTATCCTGAGAGCCAAGATAATTTCACACTTCTACGTCAATCTCTTTTAAGATTACGTCTGTCAGATTCCGCTTTCTCTTTTGAAGAAGAATCTTCAGGAGTATTAGGGAGGGGATTTAGAGTCGGATTTTTGGGTATGTTACATCTTGAGATTATTACTGAACGACTACGTCGAGAGTTCAATCTGCCTTTAGTCATAACTCTCCCAAGTATTACTTATAAGATAATTTATAAAAATGGTACTGAAGGAATGATTTATACCCCATCATTTTTTCCGGAAGATCATTTGATTACTTCTGTGTGGGAACCTTGGGTGACAGCTACTGTAATTGTTCCACCTCAGTATATAAGTGCTGTCATTCAGATTCTTTATGAGTTTGAAGCAGAGCTTGGGGAGACAGAAAGTTTCGGTGATTCGCGTACCGCTTTAAAGTTTGTTATGCCACTTAGAGAATTAATGCGTGGTTTCTTTGATAAACTTAAAAGTGCTACATCTGGCTTTGGCTCCATTTCATATATCATTGAAGGAGAAAGAAAGGCAGAAGTAGCTCGTTTAGATATTATTATAGCAGATGAAATCGTACCAGCTTTTGCCAAAGTTATATCTCGTCGTCAGATTGAGATAGAGTCTGAATCTGCCGTCGATAAGCTTGTAGAAATTCTTCCTAGACAAATGTTTACTACTAAGATTCAGGCTAGAGCCCTAGGTCGTATTATTGCCTCACGCACACTTTCTGGTATGAAGAAAGATGTGACTCAACATATGTATGGTGGAGATATCACGCGCAAGATGAAACTTCGCGAAAAACAGAAAAAAGGTAAAAAGAAAATGAAAGAACGCGGGAAAGTGATTATCCCTCAAGATGTTTTTCTTAAAATGATTCGTCGAGGTTAATGAGCTTCTTATAAAAAAGGTGAATATAAGAGGATCATGCTCACGATGATTAGAATAGAAAGTGCCATCCAAATCACCCTTATTTTCTTTTTATGTCTTTTTTCGAATAACATATGAAGATTATGTTACCATAAAAGAGATGAAAGAGTTTCAGAGAAAACAGATAATAAGAAGTGTTATCTACTCTGTGCCGTTTCTTATCATATTAGCTATTTTAGCCGTTTTTCTGGCTAGAGGTGCTGTAAGAGTGGTGATAAAAGAGAGAGAAAGCTTAAAATACGCGAGGAATTTAGAAGAGAAAGCCGTGGCTCTAGTACTAAGAAAAAAAGAGCTTGAAGAAGGTATAGCCAGTCTTCAAACCGAAGATGGTATAAAAAACGAAATAAGAAGCAGGTTTAGTGTGACACAGGAAGGTGAATACATTGCTATTATCGTAGATGAAAAACAGTCTTCGACCTCTACTGATGCTTATGCATTGCCATGGTATAAGAGATTTTGGTATACTATTATCAAAGATAAATGAATCCCGTTAGAAGTATCTTCCAACTGAAAAACATGATAATATTTCCCGCGAGATTAATAAATATTAACTTCTAACGGAATGAAAAAAGTAGAAATTTACTCAACCGATAATTGCCAATTCTGCCACGCAGCAAAGGAATTTTTTAAAGATAATAATGTTTCTTTTACTGACTATAATGTCGGTAGTGATACAGCTAAAAGAGCAGAAATGATAAATAAAAGTGGGCAGATGGGTGTGCCTGTTATAGTTATTGATGATAAAGATATAGTTGTAGGTTTTGACAAGAAATCTCTGACTAATTTGCTTGGTATAACAGCATAAAGGAACGGTTCAGCGCGTTGAGCTGTTGCTTAATCCTTCTATCCAACCCATTATTTTGTGGTAAAGTTTAGTACTATTTACTCTTATTTGAATAGTCCCATACGGTAGAATGTTATAAGGTCTAACCCTCTTACTAGATATACTCTCACCGTTATCAATACTCTTTAGTCGAGTGATATCAATCTTTGTTATTTCATTCCAGAAGTTCAGTAGATAATTTTTATTGTGATGGTTGTACACGCGAACTTCTCCTGTTATATTTTCTTCTAAAACTTCACACACTTCGCGCAGAAACTTTAGATAAATTTTTACCAATCCTGGATCAGAGTTAGAAAGAGTCACTGGATGGTATGTTTTTACCTTACCGTTTATTATTTTAGGTCGTTTATAACCTTCTGCCCAGTATAAACTCAGACCAACCATAAAGATGTCTCTTTTTGTAAGGTTGAGAATTTCCTTTTTTGCTTCTATTCTTATACGACTAGCATTTTTTTGGGCTATATAAGTTTGAGCGTGATTTCGTTTAATAAGTGCGGCGATCGAAGTTTTATTTACTCTTTCTTTAATTCTTTCTTGAGCTGTTTTGGAGAGCTCTAATCCCGTAAACCAGCAGGAGAGTGTAGATTTTGGAATATCAAGTAATCTGGAAATTTCGTTATAACTCCTACCTTGAAGTCTGAGTTTCAAAGCCTCGTTTCTATCAATTCTCATTACCTATAAGTATAGCGCGTTGGTTCAATTTGTTATAATAAAAATGTTGATAACTATGGTGCCGCGTGGGTGAATCGAACACCCTTCAATGGTTCTTCAGACCAGTGCTTTACCATTAAGCTAACGCGGCTGCAAATTCAACAACTCTCTTATCCCACTGTAGTTCTCTGCTATTTGATCAAAGAATGGTTGCAGATATATGAAGCCTAATATCAGAGGCACGATTACAATTGCAACCTTTATGAATCCCCAAAGAGTAGCCCATCTGGCTACTCTTTGCATTTTTCTTAGAATCTTATTGTTCTCTTCTGAAAGTTCGAGAGTACGTTTCAGCAACATTTTTTCTTGAGGATCCATCGGAGGAAATTATAGCAGAATATCAGCCTTTTTCAAATTTCGTGCTATATTTTAAAAGTCTGCCGCCTGATGCCGTCTCGGCACGGTGGCGTCGCTCGGAAACAGTAATAAAACAAGTTTTCAACTGTTTCTCGCTAGCCGCCGTAGTTCAACGGATAGAACAGCGCCGTCCTAAGGCGTTGATGCAGGTTCAATTCCTGCCGGTGGCACCCTGATAAAAGATTAAAAGGAATTTTAGTTTCCTTTTACTTTAAGTTTAGCTTGACGATTTTTATCAAGTTTGGGTAGATGGAGAATAAGCATCCCGTATTTTTCTATGGCTTCTGCTCCGTCAACATCTATCTCTTCCGGTAAGACAATAGTGCGGGCGAATGAGCCCCAGTACAGTTCGCGGTAGAAATATTCATCATCAGACATTGTTCTGTCTTCGCTACGCTTGCCACGGATAGTGACAGAATCACGGGTAATTAGAACATCCAGATCATCTGGCTTGACTCCGGCGACCATCGTTTTGATAATGATTTCTGTAGGAGTATGGTAAACGTCTACAGTAAGATGGGCTTCTTCCTCCTTTTCTTCAAATATATTTGAATCTTTAACTGTTTTAATATTTGGTGAGCTTTCAAACTGGTCTGCTTCATTATCGAGTCGGATGGCACCAGTAAGTCTTTCAAAAAAAGATCTTTTATTTTGTATCATAATAATATAATTATATATCTTTTTATTTATCGCGCAATTGCTTTTACTCTCTCGAATACTAATAAGAGAACAACGATGCTTATCCATACAGCAGAAAAAGCCAACATAGCTCCAGAATTACTCCAATAAAGAATTGCTAGATTGAAACCAGTATGGAAGACAACAGCTAAAATTAAAGCTAAGATGACCAGAGTGGTGCGCCTACTTCGAGACTTATAGAATGAAAATGCTAAAGATACCCCGATAATACTAGATGATGCTACGTGTAGAAGACTAGCTCCGATAAAGCGTAGATTACCGGTTATAATGCTTCTCATAATATCTTCTCCGATGAGTGGGCCAAATATAAACAAAGCATTTTCTAAAGCTACAAAACCAAGAGCCGCTGTAATCATATAAATAATTACATCTATCGGTTCATTATCTTCGGTAGATCTAATGCCACCTATGTAAGCTGCACCAAGTTTGAGTATTTCCTCAGCCATGACCCAAAGAAGTATGGCGAGTACCGTCATACCGGGCAAGAACATATCTATAGCTTTCTGAATCGGTAAGACTATAACAACTGCACTCATACCAAATAGGAATGTTCTCAAAATAAGACCCCGTGGCTCTGGATGTTTATGGTCTTCATAAAGCCAGAAGGCAAGCCAGATGAGTGCGGGTAGTATGCCACCTAGGAGTGCATATATTATGGCTTCTATGTTTATCATGGTTTTATCTTAAGTAGAATCAGAAGGCCATGTCTCTATCATAAGTAAGTTTTCTTTACCCATCTCTTGCCAAATCTCTTCGGTAATGAAGGGCATGAACGGATGAAGGAGTTTAAGAGAGTTTTCTAGAATAAAATATAAAGTTTCGTTAAGTTCAGGTTTCTTTTTACTTTCCTCAATAATCTCATCAGCGAGACGGTGCCAGATATATGCATATATTTTTTCCGCAGATATATAAAAGCGGTAATTCTCCATATCGTTAGTAATATCTTTGGCTAATGTGTTGAATTCGGCCACTAACTCTTCATTTAGTTTACCACCTCTTTTTTGAGAGAGTATAAAGCGCGTTATGTTCCAGATTTTATTAGCGAAGTT
>MHWM01000016.1 GCA_001824135.1 Candidatus Zambryskibacteria bacterium RIFCSPLOWO2_02_FULL_39_14
AAATTCTCCAATTCTGGAAAGAGAATAAAATATTTGAAAAAAGTTTAGAGAAGAAATCTCCTAAGGGGGAGTTTGTGTTCTATGACGGACCGCCGTTTGCCACAGGTCTGCCTCATTACGGACATATCTTACCTGGGACAATAAAAGATGTGATCCCGCGTTACAAGACAATGCAAGGTTTCCACATATCTCGTCGCTGGGGTTGGGATTGTCACGGTCTGCCGATTGAGAATTTAGTCGAAAAAGAACTAGGGTTGGATACTAAAAAGGATATTGAAAAGTTTGGTATCGCAGAATTTAATAGGCACGCAAAAGAAAGCGTGCTTCGATTTGAGAAAGAGTGGAAAGAAATCATTCCTCGTACAGGTCGCTGGATTGATATGGAGCATGCTTATAAGACTATGGACTCAAGTTATACAGAGTCTGTATGGTGGTCGTTTAAAAACCTCTACGACAAGAACCTTGTCTATCAAGGGTTTAAATCTATGCATCTCTGCCCGCATTGCGAAACTACTCTCTCAAATTTTGAAGTGAATTTGGGGTACAAAGATATTACAGACATTTCTGTATATGTAAAATTTGAATTAGCGGATGAGCCTGGCGCCTATTTCTTAGCTTGGACCACAACCCCTTGGACCCTACCAGGCAATGTTGCTCTCGCTGTGAAGAAGGATGGTCAATACGTGAAGGTTAAAAAGGGAGAAGAAATCTTAATTCTTCTCAAGAGTTTGTTGGAGAAAGTGTTAAAAGATGGTTATGAAATTGTGCAAGAATTACCAGGCAAAGATTTGATTGGTCAGAAATATAAAACTCTCTTTGATTATTATCAGAGTGAAGGCCGGGTTTATGCCGCTGATTTTGTCAAAGCGGAGGATGGAACGGGCATTGTCCATATTGCACCGGCATTTGGTGAAGATGATTATGAGTTATCACTACGCGAAAAGTTATCTTTTATTCAGCACGTAAATACGGACGGTCGTTTTAAACCAGAAGTGACTGATTTTGCTGGAGAATTGGTTAAGCCAAAGGATGACCATCAGGCTACTGATATTAAAATCATAAAACATTTAGCAGGTAAAAATCTACTATTCGCAAAAGAGAAAATTATCCATAGCTATCCACACTGTTGGCGCTGTGATACTCCTCTGTTGAATTACGCGGCCTACTCTTGGTTTCTGAAAGTAACTGAAATTAAAGATAAATTGATCAAGAACAACCAAAAGGTGAAATGGGTACCAGAAGATATTCGTGATGGGCGATTTGGAAAATGGCTCGAAGGCGTCCATGATTGGGCTATTTCCCGCTCGCGTTTTTGGGGGACACCCTTGCCTGTTTGGCAAACTGCAGATGGTGAGAAGAGAATTGTCGTTGATTCAATCGAGACTTTAAGAAAATACGCTAAAAAATCTGGCAATACTTATTTTGTTATGAGGCATGGTGGCACAGATGGCAATAAGAAGGAGATTGTCAGTTTTAAAAATGAAACCAATGATCATCTGACTGAAGAAGGGAAACAACAAGCTTATATTTCTGTGAAAAAACTTAAAGATAAGAATATTGATCTTATAATTACTTCACCATTTACCAGAACTAGAGAAACTGCAGAGATTGTGCGTTTAGAACTTAATCTATCTGAAAGTGCCGTTATAGTTGATGAGAGATTAAGAGAAGTAAATCCGGGTGAATTTGATGGTAAAAATTGGCAAGAATATCACGAGTATATGTATCAAACCGGATTAAAATGGTTTGACAGAAAGATTCCTGGAGGAGAATCTTTTAAGGACGTCGGCAGGAGAATAGGTGAATGTTTATACGAATTAGAATTAAAATATAAGGGTAAAAATATTCTTATGGTGACGCATGGAGGCCCAGCTTGGCTATTTTATGTTAACTCTGGTTTATATCGACCAGAAAATAAAGAATATCGACGAGCCAATATACATATCTTTGTAGATGAGTTCAAAAGATTTGATAATGCAGAAGTTCGCGAATTGCCATTTGTACCATTGCCACATAACGAAGATTTTGAAATTGATCTGCATCGACCTCATATCGACGAAATAGTCTTGGAGAAAAGTGGCGAGAAGTATTGCAGAGTTCCTGAAGTTTTTGATACTTGGTATGACTCTGGTTCCGTACCCTTCGCTTCTCGAGCAACTAAGGATTTGATCCCAGCAGATTTTATCGCAGAAGGCCTAGATCAGACTCGTGGTTGGTTCTATACCATGGCGGTCTTGGGAACAGCGCTTTTCAATAAGTCGCCATATAAGCAAGTGATAGTAAATGGGCTTATCCTGGCTGAGGACGGCAAGAAAATGTCTAAACGTCTAAAAAATTATCCAGAACTCACTTATGTATTGAATAAATATGGTGCTGACGCTCTGCGTTACTATCTAGTTTCATCGTCAGCTGTACGTGCGGAGGATCTAGCTTTCTCAGAAAAAAGTTTAGATGAGATAGTTAAGAAAAATATTTCTCGCTTGGAAAATGTTATAGGTTTTTATGAACTATATGTGGATGAGAAAAAAGTTCTTAAAAGTTCAAGAGGCCATATTTTAGATCACTGGATAGATGCATGTTTGACAAAATTAATCAAAGAAGTGACAGAAGGTTTGGAAAACTACAAACTAGATCGTGCCAGCCGACCTCTCGCAGATTTTGTGGATGATCTTTCCACATGGTACTTGCGCCGTTCGCGCACAAGATCAGAAGCTCTACCAAAACTACGAGAAGTTTTACTTCGGGTCGCCGTAATTATGGCGCCATTCATGCCTTTTCTGGCAGAGGATATTTATCAGCGCTTAAAGTCTGAAAAATATTTCGAGAGCGTACACTTTGAAGCTTGGCCTAAACCAGAGAAAGTTGATACAGAAATTTTGGACAAGATGAGGGAAGTGAGGAAAATTGTTTCGCTGGCTCTGGAAGCTCGTTCTAAGGCTAATATTAAAGTAAGACAGCCTCTGAATGAATTACGAATAAAGAATAGTGAGTTAGGACCAGAATTTCTGGAATTAATTAAAGACGAACTCAATGTAAAACGTGTGATTGTGGATAAAAGTATTGTGCAAGAAGTAGAGCTTGATACTAATCTCACGTCGGTACTTATTGAAGAAGGTAAACTTCGAGACATAATTCGTTCTATTCAAGATATACGCAAAGAAAAAGGTTTGAAACCTAGCGAAATTATGGCGTTTAATACACCAGCTGGCGAGAAAGAATTCTTCAAGAAACATGCCCTAGAGATAGAGAAAATAACAAATATAAAATTGGAAAGCTAAAGTGCCGTACCACATATATACTACCAAAGCGATTGTACTCTCTGAAAAGCCTATTGGAGAAGCAGATAGGATCTATAACATATTGTCTCGTGACTTAGGTAAACTTCAGGCTCGGGCTATTGGTGTCAGAAAGAGTATTTCGAAATTGCGAGGTAGTATAGAGCCATTCTCTCTTTCATCAATCTCTTTTGTGAAAGGCAGAGATTACTGGAGACTGACTTCAGCAGAATCTATTAAAAATATTTCTGCATCGCCCTGTATTGCAAGACCTTTATCTCTTATTGAGAAACTTATTCAAGGTGAAGAACCCAATCCTGAATTATTTGATGTTGTAGAACAATTTGTCCAATCGGATGAATATGATAATGAGATGTTTGAGATTCGTATGGTATCACAAATCCTTTTCCACTTAGGATATCTTAAAGAATCAGATATGTCGCTAGATAAAAAAGCTCTGGTGAATGCAATAAACGAAGGTATCCAAGCCAGTCATCTATAGAAGTGTTATAATTAACAAATTATGGATGAAGAGAGGAAAGACAGAATAGGTGAACTCAATGACACTTTGTACTCACGGACGCGTTATAAGGATCCTTTAGATAAACGTACTCCGGTCAAAGAAGTTGATTTTCCAGATGTGGAAGGTAAATGGCAGACTCCAGAGCTTGACGAGATACTTAAATATGAACGTGTAGCTCCTGAAATACACCCACTAATGAAAAAAATTTTTATTTTTGCGCTTTTGTTTTTCGTGGCTACTGTTGGAGTGGCCACTTTTATTTTCACAGGTGGTGCCAATTTTATTTCATCTAAAAATGTTGATATAAATGTACTTGGTCCTACTATTATCTCAGCTGGAGAAATTCTCGAACTTGGTGTTAGTATCTCAAATACTAACAATGCAGATCTGGAGCTTGCTAATCTGTCTATCCAGTATCCTCAAGGTAGTCGTAATTCGGATAATACTCTCGAATCTCTGACCTATACTAAAGATGATCTAGGTGTGATTAACGCAGGTGGTGAAGCTGTTCGTAATGTGCGTGTAGTTCTTTTAGGATCAGCTGGAGAGACAAAGGAAATAAAATTTTCAGTCGAATATAAGGTCAAAGGCTCAAATGCCACTTTTTATAAAGATAAAATTTTTGAAATTACTATAGGTAATGCGCCCATCACTCTCACTGTCGAAAGTCCGCCATCTATTACTTCCGGTGACAGTTTCTCTACTGTTGTATCAGTTACCTTAAATTCTACAGATATTTTTAGAAATGTTATATTGAAAGCAGAGTATCCTCATGGTTACAGTCCCACTAGTGCTACACCAGAAGCAGTTGATAATGATAGCATTTGGTCATTGGGAGATATGTCTCCGGGAGATAAAAAGATTATAATTCTCCGCGGACAATTGGTCGGAGAGGATGAAGAAGAGCGAACTTTTCGATTTTATGTTGGAGTTTCTGATTCAAGTAGTATCAGTCCTAATTTAAAAATTATTGTCGCTTCTCTTCTGAATACTATTGCTATAGACAGGCCGTATATTGATCTAAATGTTGCACTCAATGGAGAAGGTGTGCCAGTCTATATGGCACCAGCAGCACGTCCTGTGACTGCTGTCATCAGATTCAAAAATAATCTTCCAGATAAATTGCTTAATCCACGTCTGGAAGTTCGTCTCTCTGGTATGGCTTTAGATAAACTTTCTGTTTCTGCCAGAAATAGTGGCACTTACGATTCTCAAAATAATAGCGTTACTTGGAATTTAACTAATCCTACCGGCGCTTTAGAGCTTGTTCCTGGCGAAAGTGGCCAAGTCAGTTTTGTCTTCTCTTCTCTGTCAGCTCTGTCTCTTACGGAAGGTACTCACGATATTATACTAAACTTCGTTTTTACAGGTGTTCCGGTTGGTGCTGTGGGGCAGAGACCATTAACTACAAATGAAGCTAGGACAGTCAGGATCTCTTCTCAAGTCAATCTATCTTCGAGGATACTTCGTTCATTGGGACCATTTGCTAACCAAGGGCCTATACCACCAAAAGTGGGAGAAGAGACCACTTATACAGCTATATTAAGCGTTGGTAATACTCGAGGCGATCTGAAAGATGCTAAAGTTACTGCTAAACTTGGAGTGGGGGTTAATTGGCTTGGGGCACAAAGTGTTGCTGGTGAGAATATTTCCTATAATGATGAGTCTAAGACTGTCACATGGGATCTAGGTACTTTACCTTCAGGTTCCGGATTCTCTTCTAATGCTAGGGAAGTAGCTTTCCAAATATCACTCATACCGTCTCTTAGTCAGGTTGGTGTAGCGCCAGTTCTGATCAATAATATTATATTTTCTGGTAGAGACACTCTTAATGGTGATATCATAACTACTAATAATCCTATTTTGAACACTCGTCTTACAAATGATCCGGTATTTATTCAAGGAGATGATATAGTGGTGAAATAATGAGCAAGAAAGACACAGATTTGATGGATAAAATTGTCTCACTTTGCAAAAGGCGAGGATTTGTCTATCCTAGCTCTGAAATATATGGAGGTTTTTCAGGATTCTGGGATTATGGACCATATGGAGCTGATTTAGCTTATAACCTAAAAGATTTATGGTGGAAGCGATTTGTGAAATCGCGAGAGGATATGTATGGCATTTCTAGTTCTATAGTTATGCCCGAGCAGGTGTGGCAGGCGAGTGGTCATTTGAAAAATTTTACCGATCCATTAGTCGAGTGTAAAAAATGTCACCATCGTTTTAGAGCCGATCATCTAAAAAATAAGGAGAAATGTTCGGATTGCGGTGGAGAACTTGGGGAAGAAATTTCATTTAACACCATGTTTCCTGTTCAGACTGGTTCGGTTGATGGAGGCACAACTACTGCTTATTTGAGAGGCGAGTTGGCTCAAGGAATGTTTGTTAATTTTAAAAATATCTTGGATACCTTCCATCCAAATATTCCGTTCGGGATAGCTCAAATTGGTAGGGCTTTTCGAAATGAAATTTCTCCAAGAGATTTCATTTATCGAGTGCGTGAATTTGAAATTGCTGAATTTGAATATTTTATAAAGGAATCAGACTGGGAGAAACATTTTGAATATTGGAGGAAAGAAATGCTTGAGTGGTTGGATGAAATTGGAATTGATAGAAAAAATGTTAAGGAAAATGATCTTACTGAAAAGGAAAGGGCGCATTATTCCAAAAGGACTATTGATTTCGAGTATCAAGGGCCAATTGGTGATATGGAGATACAAGCGATAGCATATAGAACTGATTACGATCTAAAAAATCATATAGAAGGATCAGGCGTTGATTTAAGTTATCGAGATGAGGTCAATAATGAAAAATTTATTCCTCATGTTATAGAACCTACTTTCGGGTTGGGGAGATTATTTTTAGTTGTTCTTTTATCGGCTTATACCGAAGATGAATTAGGTGGGGAACCGAGAATATATCTGAAGTTGAATAAAAATATTGCACCTGTTCGTGCGGCAGTATTTCCACTTCTGAAAAATAAACCAGAACTTGTTTCAAAGGCTCGAGAGGTTTACGCAATGCTCAAGAAAGACATTCCAAATATTGATTTTGATGATAACGGTAATATCGGCAAGCGTTACAGGAGGCAAGATGAAATAGGTACCCCATACTGTATTACTATAGATTTCGATACTCTTGAGGATGACACTGTCACAGTTCGTGATCGAGACACAGGAGAACAGAAACGCGTTATTATTACTGATTTGAAAGAAGCCATAGTTTAGGGTATTCTGTGTTTCTTATGAAATCTATAAAGACTAAATGGGACCTGCAACTACTTTATAAAAGTGATTCCGATCCTAAAATAGAGAAGGATTTAAGATTAATAGAGCAACTATGTGAATCGTTTGCAAAAAAACATAAAGGCAAACAGTTTACCAAGACACCGCAGACTTTGTTGAAAATACTCGATGAATCAGAAAAATTAAACGAGCTTATGGATTCTTGTGCTCCTTCACATTATTTCCATTTCAAAACTGACTTAGATTCTAGTGATGATAAATCATTTGCTATCTCTACTAAATATGGTCAAAGATTAACAGAAGCGAGTAATAAAATTAAATTCCTTGGGTTAGAAATTGCCAAAATACCATTAAACAAACAAAAAACATTCTTAAATTATCCTGCTCTAAAGCCATATAAATACTTGCTTTCACAGATATTTATTAACGCTAAGTACAATCTTTCTGAAGGAGAAGAACAGTTAGAAGATCTATTGAGCCAACCTGGCTATGGAATGTGGATAGATGCTCAAGAGAAACTTTTAAATCAGCAAGTGATAAAACATAAAGGAAAAGATATTCCAATTGCAAAAGCAATGGCGAGTCTTTCAGATATGTCTAAGAAAGATAGAAGGGAAATCCATAAAAAAATAACTGCTATCTTAAAATCTATTAGTCATGTGGCCGAAGGAGAACTTAATGCTATCTACAATTTCAAAAAAATAATGGATAAGCGTCGAGGGTATAAAAAACCATACAGCGCAACGATATTGGGTTATGAAAATGATGAAGAAGCTATAGAAAAATTTGTTTCTCTGGTATCAAAACATTTTCATATTGCGCATAGATTTTACAGATTACATGCCAAGCTTCTAGGAGAAAAGAAAATTTTTTTAGCTGACAGAGGAGCCAAGATTGGAGAAATAAAGATTAAATTTGATTTTCCAAGATCTGTAAATATGTTGCAATCTGTTTTGGCGGGTGTTGATAAGGAATATTTAAATATTTTTAATAAGTTTTTGGAGAACGGACAAATAGATGTTTACCCGAAAAAAGGCAAAACTGGCGGGGCATATTGCTCTGGCTACGGAAAATTACCTACATTTGTTCTACTTAATCATGTAGATACTGTAAGATCTCTGGAAACTTTGGCTCATGAAATGGGGCACGCTATTCATACAGAATTAAGCAAGAATCAACCATCAAGATATAGAGATTACTCTATTGCTACTGCAGAGGTAGCTAGTACATTTTTTGAACAGTTAATTTCAGAAGAAGTAGAAAAAAATATTTCTAAACGAGAACTTATTATACTACTTCACAACCGTATCCTTGGTGATATATCAACTATTTTCCGCCAAATAGCATGTTTTAATTTCGAATTGGAATTGCATGAAAATATCAGAAAAGATGGTCAGCTTTCCAAAGAAATCATCGCTAAACTCATGTCTAAACACTTAAAATCTTATCTTGGAAGTGCTGTGGAGGTAACTGATGAAGATGGGTATTTCTATGTTTATTGGTCGCATATACGCCGATTCTTCTATGTATATACCTATGCATATGGTCAGATTATAAGCAGAGCTCTGTTTGAGAAATGGAAAGAAGATCCAAGCTATGCTAATAAGATCAAGCAGTTTCTAAGTGCTGGAGGATCTATGAAGCCAGAAGACATTTTTAAGTCCATCGGTATAGATACATCCAATGATTCCTTTTTTGAGGCTGGACTTAAGGGGGTTGAGAAAGATATAGTTAAACTCGAAAAATTGGCTAAAGGGTTTAAAATTTCAAAATAGTGATATTATAATTGTTATGAACGATAGACAAAGAATAACCATTACTACTGGTAGCTGGGTGCGGGCTATGGTAGTTATAGCTATAGCCTACGCACTCTTTCTCGTTAGCGAGTTTATACTAGTTGTCATAACCTCTATTGTCATAGCTTCAGCTATAGAACCTGCTACTGTCTGGGCTAAGAAGCAAAATATCCCACGTCTACCCATAGTGTTATTGGTTTATGTATTTACAGCGCTTTTACTAGCTGGTCTTTTCTATTTCCTTCTTCTCCCTCTTATCGATGAAATGTTTAATTTCATTAAGACTTTAACGATATATTCTAACTCAATCATAGATGGTGGTATTCTCTCTGATATGTTTAAAACTCAAAATATTTTTGGCGGTCTTGATACACCAATTATCATTAGAGAACTAAGTTCATATTTAAAATCCCTAGCAGATTTTTTCTCCCAAGGAATATTCTCCAGCCTTTCTCTAATATTTGGCGGAGTTTTGAACTTTGTATTAATTCTAGTGCTGTCTTTCTATTTAGTCGTGCAAGAAGATGGTGTTGGTAAGTTTTTAAAAATAATTACTCCTGTAAAACATGAGCATTACGTTGTAGATTTATGGCGACGTTCACAGATTAAGATTGGTCGCTGGATGCAAGGTCAATTACTATCATCCGCACTAGTAATGATACTTGTTTATATAGGGTTGCTTATTATTGGTATTCCACACGCTCTTTTGCTTGCTGTTTTAGCAGGGGTGTTCGAGCTCATACCACTTTTTGGCGCCACTCTCGCAGCTATTCCAGCTGTATTTATAGCTTATGTATTTGGCGGTGTAACTGTTGCTCTAATCGTGATTGCTCTGTATATAGTAATTCAACAACTCGAAGGCAACCTTATATATCCATTGGTTGTAGAAAAAGTGGTTGGAGTACCGCCCATTATATCCATCTTAGCTTTGGTTATCGGCGGTTCTCTAGCCGGTTTTTTGGGCATGCTAGTCTCTGTGCCAGTAGTAGCTGCTGTTATGGAATTCGTCTCTGATATTGAAGCTAGTAAAATTGTTAAAGTGTCAGAAACAGATAAGTCGGCTTAACTATGTCTAAAGATAAGAGCTTCTACATAACTACGACGTTACCTTACGTCAACGCAGAACCGCATATTGGTTTTGCTTCAGAAATTTTACAAGCTGATGTTCTTGCAAGGTGGAAACAGGAAGAATTAGGAGAAGGTAACGTTTTTTTTAACACAGGTACAGATGAGCATGGTCAGAAAATTTTTGAAGCTGCCATAAAAGTAAATGAAAAAGTTGAGCTTTATGTAGAAAAATATGCTCAAGAGTTTAAAAAACTCAAAGAAGCTCTTGATTTGTCTAATAATTTGAAATTTATTCGTACCACTGAAGAAAAACACATTAAAGCAGCGCAAGAATTATGGGTCAGATGTAAAAATGATATTTATGAAAAAGAATTTGAGGGTCTATATTGTGTTGGGTGCGAAAGATTTTTGTCTCAAAGAGATCTGGTAGATGGGAAATGCTCTGTACATCAAATAGAACCCCAATTATTGAAAGAAAAAAATTGGTTTTTCAAACTCAGCAAATATCAGGAAAAATTGCTTAAATATTTGGAGAATTCAGAAGTAATTATTCCTGATTGGCGAAGAGAGGAGGCTATAAATTTTGTAAAAGAAGGATTGGAAGACTTCAGTATATCTAGGGATAAAACAAGGCTTTCATGGGGTGTTTCGGTGCCAGGGGACGATACACAAGTGATGTACGTTTGGTTCGATGCTCTAACTAGCTATATATCTACTCTAGGTTGGCCAAGCGAAGAAGGTGATTTCAGAAAGTTTTGGAAAGAAGGGCATACATTGCAAGTAGCAGGGAAGGATCAAGTGCGCTTTCAATCGCTCATGTGGCAAGCAATGCTTATGTCTGCTGGGATAAAAAATACTGATCAAGTTTTTTATCATGGATTTATAAACTCGGGTGGACAGAAGATGAGCAAATCGCTGGGTAATGTAATTAGTCCCTATGAATTGATAAAGAAATATGGCACTGATGCAACTCGTTATCTTCTATTAAGACACGTGCACTCAACTGAAGATACAGATGTGACGTGGGAGAGATTAGATGAGTGGTATAACGCAGGTCTGGCCAATGGACTTGGCAATTTAGTCAGTAGAATATTAACTCTTTCAGAAAAACATCTAAATCAATATTCTGAGATAAATCCAATTGGTAAAATTTATGAAGCTCTAGAGGATCTCAATTTCCAACTAGCAATGGATACTATTTGGTTGAAGATACAAAATCTGGACGAGAAAATTGCTGTGCTTGAACCGTATAAATTGATTAAAGATAATCCAGAACGTGCTAAAAAAATAATTGATGAATTAAGAACAGAATTGATTCTAATTGCACGTGATCTTAGAATCTTTATGCCATCTACAAGTGGTATGATTCATGACGCAATAGTGTCTAATAAAAAACCAGAAAATCTTTTTCCAAGAATAAATGCCTAAATATTTTGACATTCATTCGCATCTTAATTTCTCTGACTATAATGAGGATTTAGATGAAGTTGTTCAAAGACTCAAAGATACAGAAACTCACACTATAGTAGTTGGTACAGATTTTGAATCTTCAAGAAAAGCAGTTGAGTTGGCGGATAAATACGAAGAAATCTATGCATGTATTGGTGTGCATCCAGTCGATGACTCAAAAATAATTTTTGAACCAGAAAAGTTTGAAGAATTAGTAAAGCATCCAAAAATGGTGGCAATAGGTGAATGCGGACTAGATTTCTATCATGTTAAAAAGGAGACAGATTATGAAAGGCAGAAAAAATTATTTATAGATCAGATAGATTTTGCTGTTGCGCATAATAAACCACTGATGATTCATGCTCGTGACGCTTATAATGAGATTTTAGAAATATTAGAGCAACTTAAAAAGAAATATAAGAACAAACTTCGAGGCAATGTACATTTCTTTACCGGTGAGATAGATGTAGCCAAAAGGTTCTTTGAGATAGGGTTCACAATTTCTTTCACGGGGGTAATCACGTTTGTCAGAGATTATGATGAAGTGATCAATTCTGCGCCGATTGACATGATTATGTCGGAGACCGATGCTCCTTTTGTCACTCCTGATCCGTATCGTGGTAAACGTAATGAACCTATATTTGTTAATGAGGTGGTAAAGAGAATAGCTGTAGTTAAAGGAGAGGATGAGGAGAAAGTCCGAGCTACCCTTGTCAATAATGCGTTGTCTATGTTAGGCTAGTTCAACTTATGGGAAATTCAAAAGGTAAAAAAGAGGGCTCAACTATATATGAGGTATGCTACCTTATTTTACCCAGTATTCCAGAGGATAAATTAGATGACATTGTCGGCTCTATTAGGGGTATTATAACCGAAGAATCAGGCGTAGAAATTGATTTCGAAGCTCCCTTTAGACACCCTCTGGCTTATTCAATGTCAAAGACTATTGGAGCTAGTCGTTATGTGACCTCCGATGCTTACATAGGTTGGATTAAGTTTGAAGTCGAACCGGCTAAAGCAGTGGTTATTAAGGATAAATTGGATAAATTAGAAGAAATTTTGAGATTCCTCCTAGTAAAAGCGCCACGCAATACCACCTTCACTTTCGCTAAAGCTAAGGCAGTTGCTAAAGAAAAGGAAGAAGAATTAGAAAGTGCTTCTGTTGAAGACTCAAGTATGGTTAAAGAAGACGTGGTAAAATAAAATTATGTATTTCAACCGAGCTATTATTATAGGCAATCTTACTCGAGATCCAGAACTCAAATCACTTCCTTCTGGTGTGCAAATAACCACACTTGGCATAGCTACTAATCGTGTGTGGAAAGATAAAAATGGGGCCAAACAGGAATCAACTGATTATCATAATGTTGTTGTATTTGGTCGTCAGGCCGAAACAACTGCACAATATCTAAGGAAGGGTTCTAGTGTCTTGATAGAGGGTAGAATGCAGACTAGAAGCTGGGATGCTCCTGATGGTACTAAGAAATACCGTACTGAAGTAGTGGCTGATAGGGTTCAATTTGGTCCTAGACGTGATAATGTTACTCCATCTGCTAAAGGAGATTTATCTAAAGAAACAGACAATCAAGAAACTCCTCCAGCAGATGCTATTGAATATCCGGAAGAAAATATTAATGTAGATGATATTCCTTTCTAAAATGCGAAAACCAAATTATTTTAAAGAAAATAAGATTGAATACATTGACTACAAGGATGTAGATGTTCTTAAAAAATTTCTAACACCACATGCTCGCATACAATCTCGTAAACGTTCATCCGCACCTTCCAAATCTGAACGACAATTGGCTCTGGCTATCAAACGAGCTCGTTTCTTAGGATTGCTTCCTTACGTCAGTAGGTAATTTACAATTTACAATCCTCAATTTTCATTGAATTTTTGATGTGTCAATGTTTTAAAATTAGATCATTGGATCTTGATTGGAAATTTAAGATACGCGGTCTGCATATTCACCAGTATCAGTATTGATACGCACTATATCTCCTTCTTTTATAAACATTGGGACTTGGATTTCAACTCCAGTTTCTAGTTTTACTGACTTCGTAGCACCTTGAGCTGTGTTACCCTTAGTTGCATCATGAGCTTCAATTACCTTCAGTTCCATTTTGATGGGGAGCTTAATGCCAATAATCTTATCGTCGAAAAGCATTGTGTCCATCATGATGTTTGGTTTAAGAAATTTGGCTCCAGAACCAATCATCTCTTCTGATAGTTGAAAGCGCTTCGATGGATCATTTGCCTCACAGAACCAGAACTCACCTTTGTTGGTGTATAAATATTTAACTTCCTTTTTATCAATCTCCGCTTCTTCCACTTTGTCTGATACGTGGAAAGAGACCTCTGTGATCCTACCTGTTATGAGATTTCTTAATTTAGTGGCATTTACTGGCTTTCTTTGTTGTTTGCGAAAGACGTGCGATCCTACGACTTCCCACGGCTCATTCTCGTAAATGATGTATTTATGGACTGTGACTTCGTTATAATCTAACATAATGTCAAAATATAGCCTATTTAAGCCATGAAATATACTTGACATTAGTTCTGATTAGGTGTATGATTGTAAAAGGAGGGTAGTGCAATGTTTCGAGACTTTTTGCGTGGGATTCTCATCGATCCCGAACTTGAGAAGAAAGCTCACGAGGTTGTCGATCGAGCCGGTCGTGTCAGCCGGAATGCTGAAAAACTGATCAATGACGCCAAGAGAAAGATGAAATACCTCAATGGCGCCGAAGTAGCTCTTGTGGTTGCGGGTTGTCTGATTGCGTCCGGTGTTGTCATCGGCACACTCAATCAGAAACTCAAGGAATCGTCAGTAGAGAACTAACCGATCGAGCAGAAAGCCACGCTTGATCGGTTTTCTGTTTTAAATTCCCCTAGGAAAGACCTAGGGGAACTGGTGGTATAATTAAAATATGAGTTTGAGAAGAGTCGCTTTCGTTTTGGGCGAATATTACCATTTATATAATCGTGGTAATTCAAAACAGAAGATTTTTCTTGATGAAGCAGACCATAATAGATTTTTGAAATTACTTTTTCTTTGTAATTCAAAACTCAATATAAATTTTCGAAATGTGATTGATGTCACTAAAGATGTTCTCGTCTTTGAAAGAAGAGAGACACTTGTTGATATTGGAGCATTTTGTCTAATGCCCAATCACTTTCATTTATTACTGCGAGAAAAGGAAGATGGAAACATCAGTTTGTTTATGAAAAAACTTCTAACTGCCTACGTAATGTATTTTAATAAAAAATACGAAAGAACAGGATCACTATTTGAAGGAAAATTTAAGTCGGAACACGTTAGGGAAGATAATTACCTCAAATACCTTTTTTCTTATATTCACTTAAATCCAATTAAACTAATTGATCCTAAATGGAGGATTGAAGGAATAAAGGATAGATTGAAGGCTCAAAAATATATTCTTGATTACGAATATTCAAGCTACGCTTGCTTAGGTGATGAAAATCAGAAATGGAGTAAGATAATAAATACTAATAATTTTCCAAAGTATTTCTTAACCCCAACAGACTATAAAAGAGAAATGTTTGATTGGTTGAATAGTTCCCCTAGGAAAGACCTAGGGAGACCTAGGGAAATTTAAGATTCTTTGAGTTTGGCTCGAATTTCCTTGAGAATCTGGTCAGAAATTTTTTTATTCTCGCGCAGGAATTGTCTGGTAGCGTCATAGCCACGACCAAGTTTGGTGTCGCTATATTCGTATGAATTTCCTGATTTTTTCATGATTCCAAATTTTTCTCCAAGGGCTATTAACTCTCCCTCGCGCGAAATACCTTCGTTATACATTAAATCAAATTCTGTTTGTCTAAATGGTGCTGCCACCTTATTTTTAACTACCTTAACTCTAGTACGTCCACCCATAATCTCTTCACCTTTTTTGATTTGAGCAATGCGGCGGATATCTAAACGTACAGAAGTATAAAATTTAAGAGCCTTACCACCCGGAGTAGTTTCTGGATTGCCAAACATGACACCTATCTGCATTCGTATTTGATTGATGAAGATAACAATGGTTTTAGATTTGGCTACTATAGCTGTGAGTTTGCGTAAGGCTTGTGACATAAGACGTGCCTGTTTACCCACATGGTATGCTCCCATATCACCTTCGATTTCGTCTTTGGGAGTGAGAGCGGCTACAGAATCAATGACAATAACATCGAGTTTGCCTGAACGTACCAATGAGTCCACTATTTCCAAAGCTTGTTCTCCAGTATCTGGTTGAGAGATCAGAAGTTCGTTGATTTTGACACCAAGACGCCTAGCATATTCTGGATCCATGGCATGTTCAGCGTCTATAAAGGCACAAATACCACCTGTTTTTTGAGCTTCAGCTATAACGTGTAAGGATAGGGTGGTTTTACCCGAAGATTCTGGACCGAAGATTTCTATTATTCTACCGCGAGGTAAACCACCTACACCTAAAGCTGCATCTAATCCTATAGAACCGGTAGAGATAGCATCAACTCCTACTCTAGGTTTTTCCCCGAGCTTCATGATCGAATCTTCACCAAATTTTACTCTGATAGCATCAAGAGTGGTATCAATATTTTTAATATCCGTTTTATTATCTGTGTTTTTAGTTTTTGTCATTTGTTTTTATTTTAGATCTGTCTGTGTAGATCTGACTATCTGTAAATACTTTTCTGTTTTACGACCCAATCTATCTCGAGCCTTGATCGCCATTATACTGATACCGTCCGATACTATCAATTTTTCACTCCAAGCTCCTTTTTCATCCGTGAAAATTTGCCGATCATTTAAACTAATCCAAGAAATGTTCTTGGCTCGGCCCTCTATGGTTACTAAAGAATTCTCTGATAAATATCCATCTTTAGGGCTGTCGATCCATATTCGCGGTCCAAGTATGAGAAATCGCGCTTGATATGAGGAATAAGCAATGAGGAATATAAATAAAATAAGTAAGAAAATATGTTTTGACTGGACGTCTATTTTCATGAAGCCATAGTTTCTATATTTTCTTCATCAAGTTCTTGATTCATATTACCTCCTTCTTGACCTATCACTTCTCGCGCTTTAGCACCAGATCCGGCGCCTATTACTCCGCGTTCTTCAAGCATATCAACTAGACGCGCAGCTCTTGCATAACCGATACGAAGTTTACGTTGTAGAAATGAAGTAGAAGCTTTGCCCGCTCTCACTACTGTTTCTCTCGCTTCTTCATAAAGTTCATCATCATCTCCATCAAAAGAATCTTCAGCTATCTCAGTGGAGAAGATAGCATTTGTGGTGTTGTCTGCAGAGAAATTGATCTCTTCTTGAAGTTCATCGGCATAAGTATCGCTAAGATATTTCACTACAGCTTTGACTTCTTTTTCAGAAATATAAGCTGATTGTATACGTACAGGTTTTGACATCTCTCCAGAAAGGAAGAGTAAATCGCCTGCGCCAAGAAGTTTTTCAGCACCTGATATATCAAGTATAGTACGCGAGTCTATTTGAGACGATACTTGCAAAGCAATACGTGCCGGTATATTGGCTTTAATTAATCCAGTGATAACATTTACAGACGGTCTCTGAGTAGAAAGAATGAGATGAATACCTACAGCACGACTCATCTGAGCAAGGCGCACAACAGCAGCTTCAAGTTCTCTCGGATAAGACTGCATTAAGTCGGCCAATTCATCTATGATGATAATTATAAATGGCATCGAGTTGCTATCTTTATCGGTTTGTGTAGGTAAGATGTTTTGATGATATGAAGTGATATCGCGCACACTACTTTTTTCGAGTATGTCGTAACGACGCTCCATCTCTTTAGCAAGCCATTTTAAAGCCAGAATAGCTTTTTTAGGGTCAGTAATGACTGGTGTTAGAAGATGTGGAATCTTATTGTACATTGTAAGTTCTACACGTTTAGGATCTATCATTATGAATTTAAGATTTTCAGGTGGATTTCTGAAGAGAAGGGAAGTGACTATGGTATGTATGGTTACTGATTTTCCGGAACCAGTGGCGCCGGCTATTAAAATGTGTGGCATTTTAGCCATGTTTGCAAAGTGTGAACGACCTGTTATATCTCGACCTAATGAAATAAGTAATGGCAAAGTACTTCCCGTATATTCTTTGTCAGAAACGAGTGAACCAAGACCTATAGTTGATTTGAGAGTGTTAGGCACCTCGATACCTACTAATGATTTACCTGGTATGGGAGCTTCAATGCGTACTGGATGAGCTGCAAGAGCTAGTTCAAGATTATTTTGGAGTCCGATAATTTTTGAAAGTTTTACACCTTCAGCAGGTTTCAAGGCATAGCGAGTTACAGATGGACCAATAGATATCTCATCCATCTCGACTACGATACCAAAATTAAGAAGTGTTCGTTTTATTAAATTAGCATTAGCTTTGATATCTCCGACACCGGGTTTACCGCGATCTCCTTCAAGAAGTGAAATAGGTGGTGGAATCCAGCGTTTGCCACTTTTCCGCGTAGCTATGGGAACAAAACCATCTTCTTCTTTTTTTGATTTTTGTGGAGTCTGGTTTGCCCAGGTTTCTTGTTTTTTCGATTCAGCTTCTTCTATATTTTCCACAGCTTTATCTATAGCAGCATCTTCAAGAGGATCTAGGTTATTTTCAAGTTCTTTTTTTGCCACCAGTTTTTTAATTAGAGCTATGATATCGAGTTTTATAGATGTGTCAAAGATTACTAAGATTGAAATAGTGATGAAGGCTATAAGAATTACAGCACTTAAATAAATGTCAAATAAAGAACTCAAAGGTTTAGAGATAAATCCCCCAATAATTCCGCCTTCAGTGGATAGGAGATTTACAAGACCTAGAGATGAAATAAAGAGAAAGAATGATCCAAAAATTTGTGGCATAGCAAAGTCTCTCTCTTGTTCTCGGAGAAATGATACGGCTAATAGTAGAAATACTATAGGTAGCAGGTAATAACCAATACCGAAAAGATAAGAGAGTGACGTGTAGGTAAGCCGACCAGCCTGACCAGCTAATTCAAAAGCTCCTAGAACCAGAAAGATTGCTAATACTATGGAAAATACTCCAAAGATACCATTTGCTGTTTCTCTAGAAATTATTCTAAAGATTGAGATACCATTCTCACCCCACCAATGAGCTCGTTTTTTACGGTTTTTTGCCATTATGTAATAAATCTATCTTATAAATAATAACACGCTAAAAGGTAACGAACGATATTTTGAAAATTATAATAAACACCTTGAGTATAGTTGAAAAATTTGTCTCTTAACTGCATAATGGATATGCTTGTAATAAAGGACATAATATGATAGAATTAAAGGACATATTACTAAAGGGTATTAAAAGGACATAGATATAGTAAAATGGCTGACTTTACAGGAAAATCAGAAAGACTCTCTTCAGCTGTATATCTAATCACTAGTTTTTTTAGTGATCAGGAGCCTATAAAGTGGAAGTTGCGCATACTTTCTTCTGACTTAATCTCTCTAAGTATAATCGTAAAAGACAATCTATCCAAAGATAGAGAAGTAGTAAATTTAAAGATAAGAAATATTTTGTTAGAGACAATTAGTCTTTTGTCGGTTGTTAGAAATGTTGGTTTAGTATCTGATACTAACTACAGTCTATTGCACGGAGAATTTTTAAAATACATTGATTTACTGAATATTCCGATAGGTTTGTTAAATAAAGATAATAATTTAGCTTTGGCAACAGATTTTTTTAATGTTGATAGTCAAAATGATAAAACACCAGAATATACAGGTAGAACGTTATTAATAGACAAAAATGATGAGGTTTTGCAAGAACGTAATTCTCAAGAACTTGCTAATCGCGCAACTAATATTGATAAAGGACATCTATCAAGATTATCTAGTCATGATATTGATATTGTCCGTAATACAGGTAATCTAAAAGATTTTGGAGTTGTATCTGTTAAAAAAAATAGTAGGCAGAGTATTATAGTTGCTATTTTAAAGCGTAAAAAGGAAATTATGATAAAGGACATTTCTCCATTAATTAGTGGTTGTAGCGAAAAGACTATTCAACGCGAACTTTCTGAAATGGTACGCGCAGGTGTGCTTAAAAAAGTAGGGGAGAAACGTTGGAGTCGTTATTCCCTCGCTTAGTTGAAACTAACGAAGACTGATCTTGCTTAATAAGAAACTATGATGTATTATGTGCTTATCCACAGCATATCTGTTAAATATCTCCTGTATAATCTACAAAGTATAGATATTATTAGATTGGCTTGCCGGCGAAGGCTTATCCGTTGTCGGCAAATTAATACCCGTGGTGTGACTCAAACAAAATTTAGAAATTATTGGGAAGCACTCACGCATTAGAAAATAAATTAACAATGATAAAAAATAGAATGGCAAAGATTGCTGGCCTCGCGGTCGGTATGTCTCTTGCTTTAGGTGCCGTAGCTACCCCAGCAGGTGCTCAGACAATTGCTGACCTACAGGCGCAAATCAATGCGCTTTTGGCACAACTTGCTGCTCTTCAAGGTGGTAGTACAACAACTACTACTGCTTGTAGTTTCACTCGTAGCTTGACTATGGGTGCAAGTGGTGCTGACGTTACTTGCTTGCAGCAATATCTGCAGGGTACAGGTCACTTCACCTTCTCTGGCGGAGCAACTGGTTACTTCGGCTCAATTACTAAATCTGCAGTAGCCGCTTGGCAAGCAGCCAACGGAGTTTCTCCTGCAGTTGGTTACTTCGGTCCTGTCTCACAGGCTAGGTATTCTGCTGTAGCTGGTACAACTGGTGGCACAACCACTGGCGGTACTACTACTGGAGGTATTACCACTCCTGGTGTTGAGGGCACCATAACGGTTACTAAGAATCCTTCTCCAGCTTCCGGTGTGAAGTTGTATGAAGGTGATTCAATGAAAACTGTC
>MHWM01000017.1:0-9374 GCA_001824135.1 Candidatus Zambryskibacteria bacterium RIFCSPLOWO2_02_FULL_39_14
TAAAGACCAGCATCTGGCATAAGATTTATACCTTTTGCATATAGACTAAAAGATAGAGCATCAAAATCACTATGAAGAGTTCGATATGGTCCAAAGTCGAAAACAACTTGTGCTTGCCGTTCAAATTCTTCTTCTTTACCCCATCCAGAACGCATTATTACTTCTCCTGATTCTGGATAGATAATGTTCAGCTTGCTTGGTTTCTCACCCTCTTCGCCATTAGTAAGAACGTATTTAAATTCTGGGAAAGATTGCGCAATATCTTTATATATTCCCCAATACGATATTTTTCGTTTAAGAGAAGCCCCGAGAAGCGGTATATCTTTATTAGGCTGTAATATATATGTAGCGTAAGAAATCATCTGTTGGAGACGACTGTTGAAAATATCACTTATCGGGACGTTTTGTTTTTGAGCAAAGCTATAAAGTTCCCAATACTTTTCCAGGGTATAGAAGTGATAGTATGGTGAATTTTCAATTAATACTCCGTCTGTATCAACAATGGTGGCAAGACTATCGCCCAATCGGTCTTTTGATAACTCTAACCATTCTGAAGCATGGAGAAAATCAGGGAAGTTCACCGCCACTAGATACAATGCCGCTGTTTCATTTAACCCATGGTTATACCCCTTATCATAATGATTTGGGTCCACTAAAAATTCGCTATGTTTTTCAATCGCAGTGAGCAAATCCTCACTAAGATTATAGGTCAACATATTGTTCTCTCTGAGCTCCCACCATATTTTTACAAGAAACATGGTCCGGAAGGATACCCCATTGAAGTCATCCCAAGAGTGGGGTTTATCCATTCCGTCTTTTAGAAAGCTGACTGTTATCTCTCTAACCTTTTCCAAATACGCTTTGTCATAAGTTTGATCGAAGGCAAAAAATAGATGCCTCATAGGGCGGAAACCATAAAATAAAAACCTCCAGTATCTTTCTCCAGCAGGATCTTCAGTCCATGTGATATTTCCTTCGGTATTTATATCGTCATATCTTTCTATAGGAATACTGTCTTGTAGTATTTGATTGGCACTTTCCATATCACCGTTCGAGAAGAGACTGTAAATTTGTTCTTTTCCACCACTACTAAAAGAGTAAGTATCAAATATGTCTCTATATATTGAATCGGGAACTTTAGGGCGACACACCTTGCCTCCGGATATGGGTATAGTCAGTTCTCTTTCAGAACATACATATGCTTGTCTTTCTTTTTCGATTGCTACTTGGTGGGCAGATTCTTTGTAGGCAGTGTAATGGTCCAAAATAAACTCATTGCTATATTTTCCAGCCACAAGTAAAAATGCTGTAAGTGCTAAGATCAAGGCCACATATTCTATCAATTTAACTTTTTTCATTATCCTCGTGACCATACCATTTTTCTTATTGTTACTGCCGAATAAAATAAAAGCCAAGAAATCACAAGTGTAGACATAAGGCTCATAAGTGGCCTGTAGATCCAGCGATGCTCACCTTTCTCTTCTAATTTACAGGCCAGAGCGAAACTGAATCCGATGAAAATAATTCCACAGAGGTACAAAACGGCAGATAGAATATCCCCCTTAAGAGGCAGATAGACTAGGTGCCTGAAAGAGATGAATGGCCCCATTAAGACAAATAGAATGTGTAGGTAGTAGACAAGTGCCACAGGTATAGGCTTTCTCCAATAAAACGCCCCTGTGAAGAATAGATTCCTTATAAAGCTCTTTTTCCACCTTACCTGTTGTATTAAGAAGCTTCTGAAGTTATCTGGGACAATAGTCCATGATTTTGCTGATTTACAATATAAAACCTTCCAATGACGAATTTTATAATCGAAATCCTTAACGAAAGGAGAGTCTTTATATTCTTCCTTAATCTTTCTCCCTATTGTTCCATTTCCCAACACAAAACCTGTCATAGTCCTGTCTGTGGCAAATTTGAATTCTCGTCCCAAGAAAGTGTCGTTTTCCCAAGCAGGAATAAAATTAAAGATTGCCTCTTTGCGGAATACCGCAAGTGGTCCAGACACACAGGTAACGGCACCGAACACGCTTTCAAATGCTTTCCTTATAGAAAATTGTCCTTCCATCCACGAATCCTGAATTTTGGTTAAGGTGTTTTGGCTTCCGTTCAATGCTCTACCGTGTCCACTTACCGCGCCAACATCTTTATCATGTTCAAATATCTTTTCTATGTGTTCTATTGCATCAGTGGCCCAAACGGAATCACTGTCCGTATGAGCAAAGATTTCTCCTTTTGCAATCGTCATTGCTCGTGCCAAGGCTTTTTTCTTTCCGACGTTCTGTTTGAGATCTATAAGTATTATTTCGCCTCTTTCTTCGTACTCCTTAAGTATCTTTAGAGTTCCATCAGTACTTGCGTCATTAACCACAATGATTTCTTTATTTTCGTAAGTTTGGCGAAGCATCGAGTCAATACAGCGGGAAATGTTTTTTTCCTCATTTTTTACTGCAACCATGCAACTAACCATGTATGACCCCTTCATCTTTTTGTTTTGAACCGCTATTTCATAAGGGTCTTTATAAAATATAAAGGCAACAAAAAACGTCATCCATATTATAAGAGTGACTGAAACTCCATAACTAAAGAGAAAGAGCATTGAGGAGCCCTGGCTGAAGAAGATCTTACCAAGCAAGACTACCAGTAAAGATAGTATGATTGATAATTCAGCAAATCTATGTAGTGATGTTTTTCTAGGCATATTGCTATTCAGGTCTTATTTATATGAATATTTTGGTCATATTTATAAAAAGAAACTTCAGCATAACCGAAGTACTTCGGACCGACCCTAACACAAAAGAACGATTAAGTCAATCGTTAGCATAATCCTCTAACATCTTGATCCTGTTTATCTTTTTCTGTTTGTAGAGAATCTACAAAAAATACTTTTTTGCCAAAACTTATTACATCGGATATTGCACTGATTAATCTTAGATAGAATAATATTATTGACCACTCTCCGAGGTGTTCCATGTTATTACTGAATTAAATTATTAATGTTCTGAACAACTTCTTCGGCAGATCAAATTTGATGGTGTTATTTTAGCATTTGCGCGAACCTTTTTTGAACGAAAGGACTAATCGCACGCACGGAGCGCGTGGTGGCTCTGACTTAAATCGTACGCTCGACGAATCGCCCCGCCACACTGCCCGTGAAGTTTCTGGGTGTCGATATTTCAGTAATAAAAAATCACCGATCCTCACGCGGTGATTTTTTGTCTCACTTTCCGGATCAATTATTGATTAGTACGGAAAGAACTCGGCCATACCATACTCATGTTTCCCACATTATCAACACCTCGTACGAGGTAGTAATATGTGGTATTTGCTTGAAGGTTTGAAACTGTAACCGTGTGATTGGTCTGTAAACCACCAGCATCAAGAGCAAGATTACCGCTTACATAGGGCTGCTGACGAGGACCCGTAGCTTCATTGAATTGGAGCGGAGTATTGTTCCAATAGACTTGACCCTGCGTCGGTTCGTTTGTTGTCCATGTGAAGGTAGCGGTCGTGTTTGTGTACTGAACCGATGGATTACTCAGGCTTGGTGAAGTGTCCCATGGTGCCTGACCTTCTCCGGAGCCCAGAAGGCTATTGATCCTTGCCATTGTCTGTGGCCCAACGCGGCCATACCCAGTTGTCGCTGGTGTTCCTTGGGAGATAATTCCCTGCGTTGTCTGGAATCTCTCTACCGCAGCTTTGGTAAGCTGACCGAAATATCCAGTGACCAGCCCTTCGGGATAGATGCTCGCATTTTTCGCGAGGTATGTCTGAAGTTCGGTGACTTCTGAACCGCGATCGCCCAAATCCAATTGACTTGTTATCGCGGCGGAGGCATTCTGAATTCCGAGAAACATGACGGCAAACATTGCCATCACTGTTACGCCAGAGAGAAGGCCTAAGCGCGATGTATTTTTTTGTAGATTTATTGTTTTGTCCATATGATTATTATTTAGACTAATTTTAGAGATTATTGAGATGTTTTACACAATCGACCTTTTATGTTTAATCCCTATATATAATGCCGTTACGAATACAACATGATTACAGTCGCTTTTCGTGAGTTTTACGGCCTTTTTTTGAGTGTATTGATTTCTTTTTCTAATTTTCCAATATGAATTTCCAATTTATTTGTTCGTTCAGTGAGCTTTGTTTCCATCTGCTTTGTATGTATTGCAAACGTCTCTGCTACAGCCATCATTTCTGTAACATCTTCTATTGCAAGGAGTATGATTGGTGGAAAAGTGGTATCTTCCTTAATGTGAATCTGGCGGGCATTTAAAATCATTATTTTACGACCGATGAAAGGAAACTCGTGAGCAACTTCAAAACCCTTAAAAAAGGTATTTTTTGGTAAAATATCCTCTAAAAGTTTTCGGAGTGCGGGAATATTCCATTGGCCATTTCCTAGTTCGTATACAATTCTTTTTTCTGTATCTTTCGGTTCAACTTGAAATGTATGATAAAAAGACTCATTTGCTGCCATCACGCTAAAATTTTTATCAAGAATTAAAATTGGCTCTCGTACGACGTCTACAACAGTTTTGATATATGTCCAACTTTTTTCCCAAAAATGATTCACGAAGTCGGCATCGATTGGGGCAAGAGTTTTTTCTGTGGCTTTGTTATCTTTTTCCATAACATAGATGCCGTTATAAAGTTTGCCCTATTACACAAACTCACTATTAAGGTACATAACGTGCTACACTTAAAGTCCAAACGTCCTCCAAGGAGATGTGCGAATGTAATGCTGATGTAATAAGGGAGAGCCGGATTTGGCATAAATCTAGGCTCAGAAACATGGGAGTTCATTAAGTATCGCGGTTTGATTGTAATGCTCATGTAATAGAATGTCTCCACGTTCGGCTTAACTATTATGATGACCAAGAAACAAGATACTCGACAAAAGGCAATATTAACTCTAGCGCATCACGATTACGCGAAGGGGATGAATTCGTACTCTTTTTTCAAAGTTCACAATCATGCAACAAGCGACGACTTAGTTCAGGACACGTTCATAAAAACCTGGAGTTACCTCACTAAAGGGGGAAAGATTGACATAATGAAGGCTTTTCTCTATCACATTCTCAATCAACTTATTATTGACGAATATCGGAAGCGTAAAACAACCTCACTCGATGTTCTTCTTGAAAAAGGATTTGAGCCAAGCGTTGATCACTCGGAACGTATTTTCAATGTATTCGATGGTAAGGCGGCACTTCTTTTGATTCAACACCTCCCAGCAAAGTACCAAACGGTTATGCGAATGCGATACGCGCAAGATCTTTCACTTAAAGAAATATCTCTCATCACGGGGCAATCGAGAAACGCTGTTGCCGTGCAATCACATAGGGGACTTGAAAAACTCAAGGTGTTATACAACCATTAATAATATGTTCTGGACAATTATTGTAGTTTTATGCGTTCTCTGACTTCTTGGTTTCAGTTTCAAGATAGGAGGAAACCTGATTCACACACTACTTATCATTATGCTCGTTGTGTTTATTGTTCGGCTTTTGTTTTAGCAACTCCCTCACTAATTTGAAACGAGGACGGCACGGCATTCCTCCCTCCAACCATCTCCTCCCGCGCCGTCCGAGTTCCGCATTTCGCCCCGCCACTGCCTCGCGGACTCAGCGGAAACCCCGAAAGAAAAACACCCTTTCCTTTTTCAAAAGAAATTTCACCTCCACCAAATTCGTTATGGTGGACCCTACAGGACTCGAACCTGCCACCTCCTCATTGCAAATGAGGCGCTCTAGCCAGATGAGCTAAGGGCCCAATAAAGCGAAAGTATAGTAGACAAATACCAAAAAATCAATTTAAACACGCCAGACTAATTTCTCACATAGAAATAACATTCATCTCGGAAACCACTTTCTGCTTTATCACAGAAAGATCGCATAGCACTCACTCCTGTTAATACTTCTAGAGCTTGGGTAAATATTATTATAACGCAAGACCTAGAACATGTTTTACAAAATCATGCGATTTCCAACCTGTAGCCCCTAAAGATTGATGCATCAGAGAACCATCATAAAAGGCTGGAAGTGAATTAGTTTCTAATATATAAATTTTTCTTTTAGGTGTGATAATAAAGTCTGAACCAGAGTAGTGACGCAATCCCAACATCTCATGAGCACATTTCGCCATTTCTCCTATTTGTTTATTTTCTTCTACCTTTAACACGGGTTTATTCTTACCAACAGGTAAGAAAGCATAGAGCTTATGCCCCCTCGCTCCTTCTACCACGACACAAGATACTTCATCACCTTTAATAAACTCCTCGACCAGCACTTTCGGCGAATGTTTAAAAGCCTCTTTAATAGCCAACTTCAACTCGTGGAACGTATGCGCGAGACGTACTCCTAAAGAATCGACGCCATTAGACGGTTTGACTATAACTGGATGAAGGTAAGTTCTAAAAACAGTTACAAGTTTATCTTCGTCCAGATTATCTTTAAGAAAGAGTTCATGTAAAGGAGTATTAAGAGAATGCCGTTGATAGACATTTTTAGCCATATCTTTGTTCATAGACAAAACTGAAGACACAGAATTTGAACCGGTGAAAGGAATTTTCAGACCTTCCAGAACTCTCTGCACCTGTATATCATCACCATACGAACCGTGAAGTGCATTCCACACTACATCTACATAACGAAGCACCTGATGCGGTTCATGTACTAACCCTTCCTTATGCCATTCACCTTCTTTAGATATAAATATATCCAATGGTTCATAAGTATCTGGTATATTGCGTAGAACTGAGAGAACATGCTCACCTGTTTTTAAAGAAGTGTCGTATCCTACAGAAGGTCCTCCTCGTAATACAGCTACCTTTATTTTCGAAGAAAAAGACATAGCTAAATTATATACGAAATCCTTTATTACGTAACTTCCGATGAAACCCGATAGCGAACCGGTGTGCTTCAGCGTTGGCTAAAAGTATTGATCTATCCAGAGTACTATCTCTCAAACCTAATATCTCCCTAGCTCTATGTCTCTCATCTTTTACCACTGATACTACATCAATCATCTCCAGACCTAATTCTATAAGCACTTTTCGAGCAGTATTAATCTGCCCCTTGCCTCCGTCTACGACAATAAGATTAGGGAACTTCCACTCCGGATGACTCAAGCGACGAGAAAGGATTTCTTTGAGATTTTTTGTATCATTGTTTCCCTGTTTATCGACAAACGGGTTATCACTCTTTATTTTAAATTTCCTATATTGGCTCTTATCAAGTTCCCCATCACTGACTACTGTCATCACACCCACCGCATTCTTGCCGGATATATGTGCAACATCATATGCCTCGATACGAAAATTAGCTCCCGGTTTGTAACTTCTAGCTACTAGATCATTTCTGATAAGAGCAATATCTTGGATATGATCAAGGGCAAATAATTTTCTTTTCACTTGTTCCGCTTCTTCAAACTTCTGTTCTTTGGCAAACTTTTTCATATCAAGTTCTAGAGAACGTATTAAAGTATCTTTCTTTCCTTCAAAAAATAATTTTATGCGTCTGATAATTTTGTTGTAATCTTTCTTGGAAATTCTTCTAGCGCATGGTCCGGGACAGAGACCAATTTGTGCATTAAAACATGGTTTACCTGTGAGTTTACATTTTTCATCTCGGTAAGAAAAAATCTTGCGGATAATTTTTAGTGCCTGCCTTAACTCTGCACCATGTGGAAATGGCCCATAAGTACCGGAACTGCGAGTGATAATTATTTTCGGAAAATCTTCTTTGGTAATAGTTACGTAGTTGTAACTTTTATCATCCTTCTCTTTGGAATTATAAATAGGTTGATACTTCTTTATCTCATTGGCCTCCATGATAAGAGCCTCTAATACCGAATCTTTTTGTACAAACTCCACCTTCTCTGCTTCTTCGAGCATCTTAGCTATGAGAGGACTGCGCGTCATCAAAATATCACGTACAAAATAACTCCTTACCCTATCCTTCAAACTCGTGGCTTTACCAATGTACAAGATTCGTCTCGAATCTTTAGCTTTTAACTTATAGCTATTAGCTGACAACTTGGGTCCAATAAAATAATACACTCCGGGCGCATCAGGTAAGACTTCTATTTGTTTTTTAATATCTCTTTGATTTTTCATATTAGATATGTTGTAATACCAAGCGGAGGATTTCATGTACACAGTATCACGTGAGATTTACCTCGTCTTGTCCGTGGCGATCACCACCAAGGCTTGGCACGATCATGGGATTTTCTGGGGAATTATTGCAATTGGGATTCTTTTTCTCGTGTTTTTCAGTTGCGAGCTCGCAATCGTATACAGGTTCCTCTACAAAACAACTTTCATACGCAAAACAAGAATGTATCACGAATAAGCGGTTACTGACGGCGCCGAGGTCACTCTCGGCGCTACTTCTTTTTAAGAACTTTCCGCAAATATTTACCTGTATGTGTATCGGTATTGGCCACTTCTTCTGGAGTACCAGAAGCCACCAGTTTACCTCCATTAGCTCCAGCTTCTGGACCGATATCCAGAATATAATCGGCACTTTTGATGAAATCCAAATTGTGTTCGATGACCACTACCGTATTACCTTTATCTACCAGTTTCTGTAATATCTCAATCAATTTTTTGACATCTTCATAATGGAGACCAATAGTGGGTTCATCGAGCAGATAGATAGTCTTTTGCAGATGAGGACGATAGAGTTCAGAGGCAATCTTCACTCTCTGTGCCTCTCCGCCAGAGAGTGTGGTGGCAGATTGCCCAAGTGAGAGATAACTCAGACCAACGTCATTAAGACTCTTCAACCTATCAAAAATACTTGGTATGTCTTCAAAAAATGTCAACGCTTCTTCGACAGTCATCTCTAGAACATCATAAATATTTTTCTTTTTATATTTTACTTCAAGAGTCTCTTTCATAAAGCGCTTGCCTTGGCAGACATCGCAAGGCACATAAACAGTCGGAAGGAAATGCATCTCCACCTCTATCACTCCATTACCCTGACAAGTCTCACAGCGACCGCCTTTAACATTGAAAGAGAATCTGTTTGCCTTCCAACCACGCGCCCGAGCCTCTACTGTCTCAGCGAAAAGTTCGCGAATAAAGGTGAATGCTCCGGTATAAGTTGCTGGATTTGAGCGCGGAGTACGTCCTATCGGTGACTGGTCTATCAATATAGAACGTGAAAGATACTCTGCTCCATCAAACGACTGGCAGTTGAAAGTTTGTGCATTGCGGTAACGTCTATCAAGCCGTGCTTGTAGATTTTTATGAAGAATCTCGTAAACAAAAGAAGATTTACCAGAACCAGAAACACCGGTAACTGCCACCAAGCGAGCAAGAGGCACATCAACATTGAGATGTTTGATGTTAAAGATCT
>MHWM01000017.1:9451-19097 GCA_001824135.1 Candidatus Zambryskibacteria bacterium RIFCSPLOWO2_02_FULL_39_14
AGATATGAGAGAGTCAGAGATTTACTTTCATTTTTATTTGCTAAAAGAAGTTTATCCAAGTAATCTGCCACCACTATTTTACCGCCATGAATACCAGCACCCGGACCTATATCAACCAGATAGTCAGAAGAGAATATCGTTTCTTCATCATGCTCAACTACGATGATGGTGTTTCCTAGATCACGCAGATTTATAAGTGTTTTGATAAGCCGAGCGTTATCACGAGCATGGAGACCGATAGTGGGTTCATCGAGCACATAGAGCGCACCCACTAACCCGGAACCAAGTTGCGAAGCTAGACGTATACGTTGGGCTTCCCCACCAGAGAGAGTATGGGCCTTGCGATCAAGTGAGAGGTATTCAATACCAACATCAAGCATGAAGGAGAGACGCGCCTCTATTTCTTTCGTCACTACTTTAGAAATATTTTTTTCGCGTACAGTTAGCTTTAATTTCTTGAAAAATTCGTCGCAATCTTTTATCGAAAGTGCTGTAAGTTCTACAATGTTTTTGCCTCCAATTAATACATGCAGAGCTTCTTCGCGAAGACGACTACCCTTACAACGTTCACAAGATTCAGTACCGAAAAGATATTTAGTACCCAAACCATTACAATCCGAACAAGCACCATACGGAGAATTAAATGAGAATAAACGTGGTTCTATCTCTGGGAAAGAAAAACCGTCTTTGGGACATGCCCACTTGGCAGATAAAAGAACTTCTTCGTCTTTAAACTTAGCGACTAGAAGACCATCGGATTCTCCTACAGCACGCTCTATAGCTTCTGCCAGCCGTTCATTAGAACCTTTTTCTTCTTTCTTAAATTCAGCCAAGTCTAAAGAATCCACCAACACCGATATCTCATGTTTCTTCGTCTTAGTAAGAATTATTCTTTCTCTCAGTGACTTCTCTACACCATCTACAAGCACCTGGCTATAACCTCTGTTTAAGAGATCATAGAGAAGTTGGTAGTATTCCCCCTTTCTGCCACGCACTATGGGAGAAAAAATCTCTATCTTACTTTTTGGAAATTTATCTGACTTCTCGTCAATTTTCTCCAATACAAAGTTTTTTATTTCTTCATTTGAGAGTTTTTTAATCTCATCACCACAGACAAGGCAGTGTGGACGGCCAATACGCGCATAAAGTATGCGTAAGTAATCATAAATCTCCGTGATAGTCGCCACAGTTGAGCGCGGATTATTGGAACGGCTTTTCTGATCTATAGAAATGGCCGGTGAGAGACCAGTGATCTCATCCACATCAGGTTTCTGCATCTGACGCAAAAACTGCCGAGCATAAGAAGAAAGAGACTCGACATAGCGCCTCTGCCCCTCGGCAAATATGGTATCGAAGGCTAAAGAAGACTTGCCCGAACCAGAAAGACCGGTAAAGACAATCATCTTATTGCGCGGTATCTCTACAGTAATATTTTTTAAATTATGCGTCCGCGCGCCTTTGACAATTATTAACTCTTCTTTTTTCATATATAGAAACACACCCCCGGTCAGTCCATAGGGTGAGAAGGTATTATGTTAACACAGACATGAGAAAAGGCGAGCCTGAATTTCAGACCCGCCTCTCAAAACTGCGACGACCTAGTGGGTCGTCAAACGAACGACGAGAAAGTACATCACACTAATTGCTGGGATCATTACCAGAGCCACCAGTCCCGCCATCCTCACCTCCCAACAAGTAAGATACAACAACTACAAACGTTTCTCAAGCTCTCTGATCTCGTCACGTAAAATAGCCGCAGATTCGAAATCAAGATTTCGCACAGCTTCTTCCATTTCTTTTTTCTTGCCTTTTATCAGTTTCTTGGGACTTTTAGCAAACAGTTGTTTATCTGTTTCTAGTAATAAATTAACCGCTTGATGATGTTCTCTCTCCAAAGTGTCGGTAATATCTTTAATCTTCTTAATGATAGTTTTCGGGGTAATGCCATGCGTTTTGTTATATTCAACTTGAATCTTGCGGCGGCGCGCGGTCTCGCCTATCGCGTATTCCATCGAACCAGTAACAGTATCTGCATAAAGAATCACTCGACCTTCCACATTACGCGCCGCCCGTCCGATAATCTGTATAAGAGATGTGGCGGAACGCAAGAATCCCTCTTTATCTGCATCTAATATCCCAATCAGAGTCACTTCCGGCAGATCCAGACCTTCTCTTAGAAGATTTACACCAACTAGGCAGTCAAATTTACCACGACGAAAGTTCGTTAAAATCTCAATGCGATCTATGGTCTTGATCTCACTGTGAAGATACTCAGCTTTAATACCCTTTTCTTTCAGATACTCACTTAGATCTTCTGCCATCTTTTTTGTCAAAGTGGTAGCAATGACTCTCCCACCTTTCTTTATAGCCTTCTCCGCTTCGTTTATGAAATCGTAAACTTGCCCCTTATAAGAACCATTTGACTGAATAGGTTTTACTGAAATTTCCGGATCCACTAGACCGGTAGGGCGGATAACTTGTTCTACTACATTAGTACTGTGTTCCTTTTCAAATTTTGAAGGAGTAGCGCTGGTGAAAATAACTTGCCCCACACGTTCTTCAAACTCTTCAAACCTGAGTGGCCTGTTGTCTCGAGCAGACGGTAATCTGAAACCATGTTCGATTAAAACATCCTTACGCGACTTATCTCCGGCATACATACCGCCGATCTGTGGTACAGTCACATGAGACTCATCTATTATAGTCAAGAAATCGGGAGTACCATCTTTCTTCTTGGGAAAATAATCTAAGAGAGTATATGGTGCTTCACCGGGCTTTTTGTCTGAGAAGTGGCGAGAGTAGTTTTCAATACCATTTGTGTAGCCAATTTCACGAATAAGTGCGAGATCATAAGTAGTACGACGCTTAAGACGTTCTGCTTCTAGAAGTTTTCCTACTTTATTTAATTCTGCTAAACGCTCAGTGAGCTCTTCTTTAATACTCAAGAGAGCGCGTTTTGCCGTTTCGTCTTCTGTGATAAAATGTTTAGCAGGAAAAAGAAAAAAGATTTTTGGTTCAGAAATAATAGTGCGGGAAACAGCATCTATCCTTTTTAAAGTATTTATCTTTCCATCTTCTATTTCTATACGGTAGAGTATACGTTCTGATACAGGCATTATCTCTATAGCATTACCGATAACTCGAAATGTACCCGACTTCACATCAGAGTTGGTACGAGAGTAGTGAATGTCTATAAGTTCTCGTACAAAATTTGCACGAACAACCTTCTGCCCTTTTTCAATTTTCATATTTACTTTCTTATATTCTTCTGGATTACCAAGACCGTAAATACAAGAAACTGAAGCGACGATAATAACGTCTTTACGAGTAAGAAGCGCTTGAGTAGTAGCGTGCCGTAAACGTTCTATCTCCTCATTTATCATTGCCTCCTTCTCAATATAAGTATCTGTTATTGGCAAATATGCTTCTGGTTGATAGTAGTCGTAGTAAGAGACAAAATAATGCACAGCGTTGTCTGGGAAAAATTCACGATACTCTTGTGCAAGTTGAGCGGCCAAAGTCTTGTTGTGTGCTATGACAAGAGTTGGCTTACCTATTTTCTCTATCAGATTTGCGACTGTAAATGTTTTACCAGAACCAGTCACACCTAAAAGCGTCTGGTACCTCAGACCTTCTTTAAAACCTTTAATCAGCTTTTTTATAGCTTTAGGTTGATCTCCTGCTGGCTTAAACTCTCCTTTTATCTTAAAAACGTCCATAAGAGCACTAATATACAACATTTTATCGAAAAGGTTGACATCCTTAATGAATTAGATTTTTGCTTCAAAAATATTTATCTAAAAATTTTTCTCTAAATTGGATAAAGGTATTGTCAAGAATTGCCTGACGCATGTTTTTTACTAGATTGATAATGAAATAGAGATTGTGTATAGAGCCAAGAGTGCCACCAAGCATCTCGTGAGCTCGATACAAGTGACAAAGATAAGCACGTGAGTAGTTTTTACAAACATCACACCCGCACTCAATATCAACGGGACCAGTATCTTCTCTAAACTCGGCATTTCTGATATTTATTTTTCCTCTTGAAGTATAAAGTGTTCCGCCACGACCATTTCTAGTAGGAGCTACACAATCAAAAAGATCCACGCCATTTTCCACTCCCATAAACAAATCTTCCGGTTCACCGATACCAAGAAGATGTCTCGGTTTATCTTTCGGCAGTATTTCGTTGACCCACTTTACTACAGTTTCCATATCGTCTTTTGAAAATGACCCACCTATACCGAAACCGTCAAAATCCAGACCTTTCATAAACTCTGCTGACCTTTTTCTCAAACTCTCTTCCCTCCCACCTTGCACAATACCAAACAACGCCTGCTTATTTATTCCACCATTCGCGCGAATTAGAGAATGGTGATGGTCAAGTGAACGTTTAGCCCACCTGTGAGTGCGTTCAAGTGCTTCTTCTTGGTAACGGAAATCTTCGGCGGGAGAAGTGCATTCATCGAAAGCAAAAATAATATCAGCGCCAAGATCATGTTGTATCTCTATAGATTTCTCCGGAGTGATGTAGTGAAGCGAGCCGTCGTGATGTGAACGGAAAGAGACTCCATCTGCACCAATGTTGGCGAGACGCGGCACCTCACTATCTAGCGAACGTAGAGCTATCATCTGTGACGGATCAGTTATCTTGGTAATTTTAGAAAGCTCTTTTCCATATGCGACACCAAGAGAAAATACTTGAAAACCGCCTGAATCTGTCATCGTAGGACCTTGCCAATTCATAAACTTATGTAATCCGCCGACTGCGTCAGGCCTTAGGCCGACTCCGTCGTGCCGATGGCCGAAACTTCTAATACGTTCCGCACCCGGCTCAAGATAAAGATGATAGGTGTTTGCTAAAATTACTTCAGCACCCGTACTTTTGACCTGCTCTGGAGTAAGAGCCTTGACAGTAGCTTTAGTACCAACAGCGACAAAAGCTGGAGTATGAATCACCCCATGTGGCGTCTCAAGAGTTCCTGCCCGCCCAAGTTGTCGACCTGTCGGGTTGACAAGTTCTTTTTCTATGGAAAATTTAATCGGCGCCATTTCAATCACATTAACATTTCTGTTCTAAAATCACATACATAATAATAATCCTATAGGATTATTATTATGTGAAGAAGTTTTTTGATGTTGTAAAGACAAACAGATAAATATGCCTTAGAATAGCTATCTTTTCGTGATTATCGACTTTTTATACATGTCCAAATGTTCGAGAGCGACCCCAGTGCCTTTAGCTACACAAAAATAGGCATCTTTGGCTAACGTAGCCTTCACTCCAGTGCGACGAAACATCAGTTCCGGGAAATTACGAAGTTGTGATGAACCTCCAGTCATTATGATCCCTTTATCAATAATATCTGAAGATAGCTCTGGCGGGGTTTCTTGGAATACTTCTTTGACTGCACGTATCATCTCGCGCAACTCTTTCGATATGGCTTTTACCACCTCATTGGTCTTGAGTTCTATAGTACGCGGTAAACCCAATACAAAGTCCCTACCCTTAACCTGCATAACAAGTTCTTCATCAAGTGGTATAGCAGAACCAATGGTAATCTTTATCTCCTCTGCAGTCTTGTCTCCAATGATTAAATTAAAATTTTTTTTCATATAATCGGCGATAGCATTGTCAATTTTATTGCCAGCTACTTTTACAGATGTAGAGGCAACGATACCACCAAGAGAAATAACTGCCACATCAGTAGTCCCCCCACCAATATCCACTATCATATGTCCCGTGGCTTCTTGTATAGGAATACCGGCACCTATAGCAGCAAGTATTGGTTCTTTGACCACATAAGCGTTCCTGGCTCCCGCTTTTACAGCGGCTTCGATGACAGCTCTTCTTTCTGTCGAAGTTACTCCCGCCGGTACTGATACCAAAACATCTGGTTTAAATATATTCCACCTGCCGAGTATCTTGTTTATATAGTGACGAAGCATAGCTTCTGTCACCCGATAATCCGCAATAACCCCATCTTTCATGGGTCTATAAGCAATGATAGAACCGGGAGTACGACCAATCATAGTCTTGGCTTCTGTGCCGATAGCCAATATTTTATTATCCTCCTGAGAAACTGCTACTACTGATGGCTCATTTAAAACAACCCCTTTACCTGGGACAAATACCAAAATATTAGTAGTACCCAGATCTATACCAAGTTTTCTAGCCATAAAGAATTTGTTTAACAGCACTATGATACTATAGTTCAATAAATCACGCCTGTCATGAAATCGATTGACGACAATATAAAAAACCGTGATATTAAAGGATTACTCAAACATCCACGCCTTAAAATGCTTGATGAATTCTACCGACGCATCAATGCCGAGAGAAAAGCAGACGATATGAAAGAATTACCAGTACGAGCCATAGCGGTAAAGATATCTCACCTATCTGTGCAAGATATGGCATATTTGTTAAAAAAATGCTCACAAAGTTCAAATTTCTCCCGTTGTTTCTTCGGCAGTTTAAAGATTCCCAAACCAAGCTCAGAACAAATAAAACCTAAAGATGACACAAAGTAAAATTTTACAAAAAGACGCTCCTATATTAAGAAGAACAGCAAAGGCTGTACTTGTTAAAGATATCAAGTCCAAGAAAATCAGAAACATTTTAGACAAGATGAAGAAAGCCCTTCATAGAGAAGAAGACGGAGTAGCCATAGCTGCACCTCAGATCGGAGAAAGTTTGCGCATATTTCTAGTAAGTGGCAAGGCCCTAGCCCTCATTAGTAAGAAAAAAGTGGTTGATAATAACAAAGATTTAGAAGATCTGATATTTATTAATCCAGAGATAATAAAAATCTCTAAGAAAAAAAATGGGGTGGAGGAAGGATGCCTATCAGTCCGCTGGCTTTATGGACAGGTCAAAAGAAGCGAGAAAATAACTATCCGAGCCTACAATGAGGACGGTAAGCGGATAGAAAGGGGTGCTTCTGGACTTCTGGCTCAGATATTTCAACATGAGATAGATCACTTGGATGGAATACTTTTTATAGACAAAGCTGAACATGTGCAAGACATACCTCCTACGGCAAATATCAGATTTGTCTTCTTCGGAAGCCTGTCTGCCGACAAGACAGGCTCTCAATTCTCCCGACATGTTCTCAACGAGCTTTCACTCATGGGTCTTTCTCCGTTACTTATAATAAATTCCGCAAGAGAACCTCTGCCGATAGAAAAATTAAAAGAGATTGATGCAGATGTGTTTGTAGTAGCATCTTTTGGAAAAATCCTATCTAAAGAGCTTATCGATATGCCCAAATACAAGACACTTAACGTACACCCATCACTTCTGCCAAAATTGCGTGGCCCATCTCCGATACAGGGTACAATTTTGTCTCAAGAAGAACCCGGCATTACTATAATCAGAATGGATGAGAAAATGGATCATGGTCCGATACTGGCGCAGGAAAAAATCTCTATTGACCCGTGGCCAAACCATTATAGTGTTGTGGAAGAAAAACTAGGAAAGGCAGGAGGACAAATGCTCGGTAAGTTACTTCCTAAGTGGACCAGTGGTGAAATGTCAGAGACACCTCAAGATGACAGTAAGTCTAGTTATACGAAACTTATTGTAAAAGAAGACGGCCGACTTGATCTTAAAGATAACGCAGAGATAAATCTGAGAAAAGTCTTAGCATACAGCACTTGGCCGGGAGCCTACATATATTTCAAAAGAAAAAATGGAGAAGAAATACGAGTGGTGGTAAAAGATGCTGTAGTAAAAGATGGGGTATTCTCCCCCACTCGCGTCATACCAGCTGGTAAAAAAGAAATGAACTGGCAAGATTTCTTGCGAGGTAACTAGAAGCTCGTGATGACGGAGTGGAGGTCTGCTTCAACTTGTACAATCCAACGAAGAATGAGTGCAGAAAGCAATCCTCCGGCTAGTACAGAATAAGAAACCCATGGTGTAGTCTCTTGCTTCCAATAATCCATTTCATTAAGGTCTTTTTTTAAAACCCTTAAATCCTTTAAACTTTAACTGCTCCATACCCCAAGAAAATCCTTTAGCAGTACTATTGGTCAAGCCCTTCATCACATCCTTAACCATCTGTGCGCTTTTACGAGAGAGAGTTTCGCGCTTGCCTTTCAACTGCACTAGGTTGTGTAAGACTTCATCCTTCACTACATCTATAGCGGCGTAAAGATCAGCTTGTTGAGAATCTGCATACACATCTAAACCAACACCAGTAATATGCACCTCAGCTCGGAAAACGTTGCCAGTCTTATGATGTTGCGTAATTTTTTCTACTTCTACTTGCACTACAATATCTGAGCTACTTACATCGGTATCTTCTTGTCTTGTGTGTACAGGGAGATATTTTTCTATTGGATAAATTTTTTTATTTACGTAACTTGAGATTGCTGGAGTGAGTTCTATGCCGGTCGCTTTGATATTTATTCGCATTACAATAAATATTATAACAGAATGTGTACCTAATCAAACAATTTAATAAGATATGAGTCTATATCTCGTTGTTCAAGATCATAGAAATACTTACCATTAACGTGAAGATAAGTGGCTAGCTCCACCCCAACAAACCTCCAATGCCATGGTTCAAATTTATAATATGAATTACCTTCTGGATAAGACAATATGAAGCCATATTTATAAGCATTGTCTACAAGCCATTTATAGGCTGGGTCTGATTCAAACTTGGAAAAAGCTTCGCTTGCTTCCTTTGTAGTAAAGTCCACAGAAGTACCTAGTTGATGTTCAGAATATCCTTGGTCGGCAGAAAACTGGTTAGCAGTACCGGCACCATAAACTACTGTATATCCGGACTTTAGAGTGGCTTGAATGTCAAATGAACGGAAAGCTGAAGCAATCAGAAGATCTATATTTTTTACACGGGCATCATCTAAAAGTCGTTTCAGAAAAGACCACACTTCTGTATGAATAAGGAAGTTGCCACCATCACCATAAACATAATTATTATCTATCTTGGCGAGTTTCTCAGGAACATAATTTTCATTCAGAAAATATACTTTAGAATATTTCCTAAGAAGTTCCTTGTCTGTCTTAGAAAGTTTCTCTAGAGTACCAACAGTACTTCCAATGTTTTGGATCTGACCTTGAAAAGAATCAATGATAGACTGTTGATATCTTGCTAGTTGTGACAAATTTACATTATTTTTCCTGACAACTTCCAATTCTAAAAGAAGTATAGATTCATTCTCTTCCTGAAGGACACTATAGCTACGGATACTGTAAATTATGGCTCCAATAAGAACAAGAGTGCATATTGAGGCGATGATCCAACTCACTTGAGCCGAAGGTTCTCGGAACTTACTAGATGTTTGTGATTTCACTTGCCCATTTTAACATACTAATTTTCATGATAAAGTGCTTCATATTCCTCACCAATAAGATGGTGAAGAAGTCAAACATTCCACGATAGCTCAGTTGGTAGACCTGCCTGCCGGCAGGCAGGGCGAGAGTTTCGTGATAAAGTTTTGCATATTCCGCGATAGCTCAGTTGGTAGAGCGCCTCGCTGTTAACGAGGATGTCCCAGGTTCGAGCCCTGGTCGCGGAGCACCTAAAATTTGTGAGATTTATAAGGGTTGTTTTTATAACCCATCATGGAGTTAGAACTTTTGTGGTGAGTTGGGGGGTAGGGTAACTATTGT
>MHWM01000017.1:19141-20177 GCA_001824135.1 Candidatus Zambryskibacteria bacterium RIFCSPLOWO2_02_FULL_39_14
AATATTTGCTTTGGTGAGCTTATTGGTTGTATCCCTCGCTTTACCCGTTTCCGCCGCGCCCAAGGCCAGTTTCAGCCTGCCAGCACAAGCGCTTGAGGTCTCGCAGGGAGTGTTTAGTCTGGGTCAGGCATACGACATCGCATCTGACAAGATTGTTGAGGGTTACGCGGTGGTGCACAAAAAGGGGTATGCTAGATCTAGCGCGACCAGGGGTCCCAAAGCTCCGAAATGTTACGCAGTCATGGCTGACGGCGCCAAGTGGAAGACTGTAGAGAATTGGGAAGTATTTGCCGGAGCTGGTCTCGGTGGAGCATTCTTGCTCGACAGATTAACTCACAGTATCAACACTTGGGAAATCGTTGCCACTAACCCCAACATATTGGGTGTGGGTAGTCTGGGTGCAGGAGCTATAGTTGACCCTTTTACCCTGGATAATGAAAACCAGGTGTCTTTCGGAGATCTAGAAAATGGAACTATCGCAGTGACAGTAGTCTGGGGAATTTGGGGTGGTCCTACCTTCAACCGTCAGATAGTAGCTTGGGATCAAATTTACAACACCGATTATTCCTGGACAGAAGATGCTCTTCTTGAGCCAACGAAAATGGATTTCTGGAACATCGCTATCCATGAACTTGGTCACTCTATGGGACTCTCTGATATCTACAACAGTTCCTGTTCGGAAGTGACAATGTATGGATATGGTACAGAAGGGGAAACGAAGAAACGCGATCTTGCTCCAGCCGACGTGACTGGCATAAACCTATTGTACTAAGGACTGTTGCTTGGGTATTCGCTTGATATAATCAAAGTAAATGAAAATTAAGGGGTGCAAGCTATAAGTTTGGATAGCTCTTCAAATCTGGTATGTAAATATACCCTTCCTGCTCCTGTATAATGGTTCTAACATCGTTCACGATGCGCGGAGCCCGAATAAGGTTCAGAACCATATCCACAGGTTCATTGATTTTTGATAGATAATATGATAGTGTCTGTGTATGCCTGTGGGCACAAGCCCCGTTCAGCTAAGGAATACCTA